>CADEEN010000018.1 GCA_902826345.1 uncultured Burkholderiales bacterium
GAGGCCGATGACGCTGAAGGCGCCGTAGCGCGGCCCGTTCAGCGCCGAGCGCCGCGGCGGATCGAGCAGCTCGCGCGGCAGCGGCATGCCGCGGTCGGCGTAATGCTTGACGGTGTCGTAGAGCTGCTGGCGCTGGCGCTCGCGAAACCACAGCACGAGGCCGAGCACCGCCACCGGAAAAACGATGCCGGCCAGCGGAATCAGCAACGCGACGAGCTTGGGTGACAGAAATCCGTCCATGGCACCTCCGAACAAAACAGTTCAGTGCTTGGATGCTGTCACGGCGGCGCTTGGATGCAGCGACGCAAAAAATCAGTCGCCGCGCGCCGAGCCGGCCACCATGTCGAAGCGGAACAGCCGGCACTCGATCGGCCCGTTCCACAGCGGCACGCGCCGGCTTTCCTTCAAGCGCATCAACGACGGCAGTTTCATTTCGGGCGCGAGCACCCACGCGCTCCAGCCGGCGTAGTGGCGCTTCCAGTGCGAGGCCAACGCCGAGAAGAATTCTGATGGCGTGCCGCTGCCTTCGATGGCTTGGCGGCCCGAGCCTTTGGCGTCGATGCGCTCGCCGTACGGCGGGTTGAGCACCATCGTGCCGCGCGGCGCGGGCGGCGTGCGCTGCAAGGCGTCGGCGGTCTTGAACTCGATGGCGCGCGACACGCCCGCGCGCTCGGCGTTGCGCGTGGCGAAGTCGGTCATGCGAAAGCTGACGTCGCCGGCAAAGATCGGCACGGCGCTCGGGTGCACGCGAGCCCGCGCCGCCTCGCGCATCTCGCGCCACGCGCTCTGGTGCGCGCGCCACGGCGCCAGCCGCTCGAAGGCGAAGCGGCGGTGGGCTCCGGCTGCGATGCCGCAGGCGATCTGCGCGGCCTCGATGGCGATCGTGCCGGCGCCGCAGAACGGGTCGAACAGCGGGCCGTCTTCTGCTCTGCCTTGCCAACCCGCCGCCGCCAGCATCGCCGCCGCCAGCGTCTCCTTCAGCGGCGCTTCGCCCTTCAACGCACCGGCGTCACGCCAGCCGCGCTTGAACAGCGCTTCGCCCGAGGTGTCGGCGTAGAGCGTGGCGTGCGTGGCCGTGAGGTGCAGAGACAGCGGCAGGTCGGGCGAGCGCGTGTCCACGCTCGGGCGCTCACCGGTGGCGTCGCGCAGCACGTCGCAGACCGCGTCCTTGATGCGCAGCGTGGCGAAGTTCAGGCTTTGCAGCGGTGAGCGCTGCGCAGTGGTGTCGACGCGCAGCGTCTGCTGCGGCGTGATCCAGCGCTGCCAATCGACGGCGCGCGCGAGCTCGTAGAGTTCGAGCTCGTTGCGGTAGGGGCCGTGGGCCAGCGGCCACAGCACGCGCTGGGCGAGGCGGCTTTCGAGGTTCAGGCGCATCGCGGTGACTTCGTCGCCGCGCACGTTGACGCCGCCGCGCTGTTCGGTCACGGATGCGTTGCCGCCGAGCAGGCGCTTGCACTCTTCAGACAGCAAGGCTTCGACGCCCTGCGCGCAAGGCAGGAACAGGTCAACGCTCATAACGCGCGTCGCAGGTTGGCCGGCGCGATCTTCAACGCCTCACGGTACTTCGCCACCGTGCGCCGCGCGACCGTGATGCCTTGTTCGCCGAGCATCTCGGAGAGCTGGTTGTCGGACAGCGGCTTCTCCGCGCTCTCCTGCGAGACGAGTTGCTTGATCAGCGCGCGCACTGCGGTTGACGACGCATTGCCGCCGGCTTCGGTGGCCAGGCCCGAGCCGAAGAAGTACTTCAGCTCGAAGGTGCCGAGCGGCGTGGCCATGTACTTGGCCGTGGTCACGCGCGAGATCGTGCTCTCGTGCAATCCCAACTCATCGGCGATCTCACGCAGCACGAGAGGCCGCATCGCGATCTCGCCGTGCGTGAAGAAGCCCTTCTGCCGCTCGACGATCGCCTGCGACACACGGGCGATGGTGTCGAAGCGCTGCTGCACGTTCTTGACGAACCAGCGCGCCTCCTGCAGCCGCGCCGCCAGCGGCGAGCCGCTGTTGCCGCGGCCGCCCTTGATCGCCTGCGCGTACAGGTCGTTGATGCGCAGCTTGGGCATGACGTCGGGGTTCAGCACGACGCGCCAGTTGCGGCCGGCCTTCTGCACGATCACGTCGGGCACGACGGCCGCGCCCTCGGAGCGGCCGAACGGCCGGCCGGGTTTGGGCTCGCAGTGCACGATCAGCGCATGCGCTGCCTTGAGCAGATCGTCGTCGGCGCCGGTGGCCGCGGCGAGCTTCTTGAAGTCGCGTCGCGCCAGCAGGTCGAGGTGCAGCTTGCAGATGATGATCGCCACCGCCTGCGCTTCGCAGCGCGAAGAGGCGCGCAGTTGCAGCATCAGGCATTCGGGCAGGTTGCGCGCGCCGACGCCCACCGGCTCCAGGCTCTGCAGCCATTTCAACGCGACCTGCAGGCGCTCCTGCATCAGCTCGCGTTGATCATCATCGGCCTCGTCGGCGAGCAGGCCGGCGGCGATGTCTTCGAGCGAATCGGCGAGGTAGCCGTCTTCGTTCAGCGACTCGATCAGCACGTGGATCGCGGCGCGCTCCTCGGGCGCCAGGCGCATGCCGGCCAGTTGCTGCATCAGGTGCTCGGCGAGCGTTGGCCCATGCGCGTTGCGCTCCTGCGGCTCGAAGTCGTCGTCGCCGCCGCTGCCGCTCGCGCTGCCGCTGCCGTTCAACGACGGCAGTTCGCGCACGCCGTCGAAGTCGTCGCCTTCGGTGCCGTTGGCCCAGTCTTCGCGCTCGGTGGTGCCGAACTCGGCCGCATCCACCGGTGCCTGCGTGTCGTCGCGCCCTTCGTCGGAAGCGACGTACTCGTCGCGCTGCGGCGCGGCGTACTCGACCGGCGGCGGCTCATCGATCGTCGGCGGCTCTTCTTCGGCTTCGAGAAACGGGTTCTGCTCGAGCATCTGCTCGACTTCCTGGTGCAGCTCCAAGGTGGAGAGCTGCAAGAGGCGGATCGATTGCTGGAGCTGCGGCGTCAGCGCGAGGTGCTGCGACAGCCTGACCTGTAGGCTGGGCTTCATACCTACATTCGGAAGTGTTCGCCGAGATAGACCTTGCGCACGTCCGGGTTGGCGACGATCTCGTCCGGCGTGCCCTCGGCGAGCACGTTGCCTTCGCTGATGATGTAGGCGCGGTCGCAGATGCCCAGCGTCTCGCGCACGTTGTGGTCGGTGATCAGCACACCGATGCCGCGCGCCTTGAGAAAACCGATGATGCGCTGGATCTCGATCACCGCGATCGGATCGACGCCGGCGAACGGCTCGTCGAGCAGGATGAAGCGCGGCTGCGTCGCCAGCGCGCGCGCGATCTCGACGCGCCGCCGCTCGCCGCCCGACAGCGCCGGTGCCGGGCTGGTGCGCAGCTTCTCTATGGACAGGTCGGCGAGAAGCCCGTCGAGCTGCTTGTCGATCTGCGCCGTCGGCAGCGCGCGGCCGTTCGCGCCCTGCTGCAACTCGAGCACGGCGCGGATGTTCTCTTCGACCGTCAGCTTGCGAAAGATCGACGCTTCCTGCGGCAGGTACGACAGGCCCAGGCGCGAGCGCTGGTGGATCGGCTTGCCCTGCACCGGCGCGCCGTCGATCGTGATCTCGCCGGCGTCGGCGCGCACCAGGCCGACGACCATGTAGAACGTCGTCGTCTTGCCGGCGCCGTTGGGGCCGAGCAGGCCGACGACTTCACCGGCGCCGACAGCCAGATGCACGTCCTTGACCACCGTGCGCGCGCCGTAGGTCTTCTTCAGGCCGCGCGCTTCGAGGCGGCTGGTGCTCGTGCTGGCGGGCAAGGGAGGCAGCACCGACGGCGGTGCTTCGACGGGCACGGCGCTCATCGCGGCGCAGAGGCGCCGGACGCGCCGGCCTCGGGCTTCTCCGCCCGCGGCGACAGCGTGACGCGGATGCGGCCGTTGCCGCTGGCGGACGCGGCGCCGGCCACCGGCGCGCCCTGCACGCTGAAGGTTTCGTTGCCGCTGTCGTAGGTGATCAGGGCGCCGGTGATCTCGTCGGCCGCCGCGCCGCCGCGCAGCCGCCGCACCTGCGCGTTGCCGGCAAAGCGCACCACGTCGCCGCGGCTGTCGTACTCGATGCGGTCGGCCACGCCTTCGATGAACTCGTCGACGCCGTCGCGCTTCTGCTTGAAGCTGGCCGGCTTGCCGCCGCTGCCCAGCGCCGTGGCGCTGCGGTGGCCGTCGGCGCGCTCGCGCACCTCGACGCGCTCGGCACGGATCGCCATCGTGCCTTGGGCGACGACGACGTTGCCGTTGAAGACCACCACCTGCTTGACCAGGTCGAGCGTGCCCGGCTGGTCGGCCTCGATCGTCAGCGGCTTGCTGCGGTCGGCCTTTTCGGCGTGCGCCGCAGACAGCGCGCCGGCAAGCATCAGGGCGACAACGAGGGCAGGGTGGGGCTTCATGGCGGCACAGAACTTGCAGACCATTCTAGCCATGGCAAGGCGGCCTCAGGGCGAGCGCCCTGAGGGCGCGGCTGCGAAATCTTGACGCGGTTGGGCTAGGCCGGCTTGCGGGCGCGCGCGATCAGTTGGTCGGCCACCGCCAGCGCGCGCTCGTGCGTACCCGCCAGCGAGCCCGCCGTGAACCAGCGGCCGTGGATGCCCAGCGTCGGCACGCCGTCGATCTTGTAGGCCTCGGCGAGCTGCTTGCCCTGGCGCAGCTTGGTCGCCACAGCGAAGGATTTGTAGGCATCGAGAAACTTGGCGTCGTCGCCGCCGGCGTTCTTGACGAAGGCGGCGATGTCGGCCTCCTTGTCGAGCTTCTGCCGCTGCACGTGAATCGCAGCGAAGACGCGCTTGTGCATCGCGTCGACCTGATTCGTCGCCTCGAGGGCATAGAAGATCTTGGCCAGGCCTTCCCACGTGGCGTTGAACGCGGCGGGCACGCGGCGAAACGCCACGTCGGCCGGCAGCTTCTTGATCCACGGTTCGAGCAGCGGCTCGAAGCTGTAGCAATGTGGGCAGCCGTAGGAGAAGAACTCCACGACCTCGATCTTGCCGGCCGGTGCGGCCACCGGCGCGGGGGCCGGCAGGCGCACGAAGTCCTTGCCTTCGACCGGCGTGGCGCCCTGGGCGCGGGCGCCGGTGGCGGCCAGCACGGCTGCTGTGGCGCCGGTGAGTGTCAGGTCGCGTCGATTGATCATGTTCTGCATTTCCTTGTTTGAAGAGTCGTCGCCGGGTCAGCGTTCGACGCGAACCAGTGCCGCTTCGACGCCGCTGCCCGACAAACGTTCCTGGATCGCGTCGGCATCTTCCTTGCGGTCGTACGGCCCCAGGCGCACCCGGTACATCGTGCGGCCCGACTGCTCACGCTCGCTGACCTTGGCGGCCATGCCCATCAGGCCGATGCGGGCGCGTTGCTGCTCTGCGTCTTCCGCTTTGCCATAGGCGCCCACCTGGACGAAGTAGGTGAACGGGTCGGCGCCGGGTTTGGTGGACCGGGACGCGGGCGTGGCAGCCGGCGGCAGCGGCGTTGTCGTCGGTTTTGCCGTGACCACGGGCGCGGCGGTGACGCCGGGCTTGGGCGTTGTCGTTGCGGCGGCCGGCGGCGCGGGCATCGGTGCCGGCGCAATGCCCGGCGGCAGCACGCCGCTGGCCGCAGGCGGCGGCGGCTTGATCGGCGCCACCGGCTTGGTGGCCAGCGGCGCGTTCGGGTCCCAGTTCTTGTTGCGCTCGGTCTCCGCCGCGTCCTGCTCGGCGGTGCGCTGCGGCACCTTGTTGACGAAAGGCACCGGCACCTTGGTGACGTACAGCGCCACGCCGATGGCCAGCGCCAGGCCGACCAGGAGGCCGACGATCAAGCCGAGGGCGAAGCCGCCGCGTTGAAAAAAAGTCATGTCGTGAGGGTCTTTTCTGCAGAAGGGGTTTCGCGGTCCATGCGCTCTGGAGCAGCAACGCCGAGCGCGGCCAGCGCGTTCTTCAGCACCTGCGCGGTGGCGGCCAGCAGCGCCATGCGGGCACGCGCGAGGGCCGCATCATCGACCAGAAAGCGCTCGGCGGCGTAGTAGCTGTGGAACGACGCCGCCAGCGCGCGGGCGTAGAAGGCCACGTCGTGCGGCGCCAGGCTGGCCGCGGCGCGCGTGAGCATGGCGGGGTAGTCGGCGAGCTGCAGCATCAGCGTGGCTTCGCTCGGCGCGGCCAGCAGCGAAACGTCGGCCTTCTCAAACTCGCGCAGGCCCTTGTACTGCGCAAGCACCGAGCAGATGCGGGCGTGCGCGTACTGCACGTAGAAGACCGGGTTCTCGTCGTTCTGCGCCAGCGCCAGATCGACGTCGAAGGTGTACTCGGTGTCGGCCTTGCGGCTGATGAGGAAAAAGCGCACCGCGTCGCGGCTGGTCCAGTCGATCAGGTCGCGCAGCGTCACGTAGCCGCCGGCGCGCTTGCTGATCTTCACTTCCGCGCCGCCCTTGATCACCGTGACCATCTTGTTGAGCACGTAGTCGGGGAAACCGGCGGGGATGCCGAGGCCCGAAGCCTGCAAGCCGGCGCGAACGCGCGCGATCGTACCGTGGTGGTCGGTGCCCTGCAGGTTGACGCACTTGCTGTAGCCGCGCTGCCACTTGTCGATGTGGTAGGCCACGTCGGGCAGGAAGTAGGTGTACGTGCCGTCGGACTTGCGCATCACGCGGTCCTTGTCGTCGCCGTATTCAGTGGTCTTCAACCACAGCGCGCCGTCGGCTTCGTAGGTGTGGCCGGACTTCGCCAGCCGCTCGACGGTGGCCGCGACCTTGCCGCTGCCGTACAGGCTCGACTCGAGAAAGTAGTTGTCGAACGTCAGGCCGAACGCTTGCAGATCGAGGTCCTGCTCGTGGCGCAGGTAGGCGACGGCGAACTGGCGCATGCCGTCGAGGTCGTTCGCATCGCCCGACGCGGTGAATTCGCGGTCATCGGCCCGGACGGTCTTGCGCGCCATGAAGTCGGCTGCGATGTCGGCAATGTAGTCGCCCTTGTAGGCCTCGTCGGGCCAGGTCGCATCTCCCGGCTTCACGCCGTCGATGCGCAGCTTGACCGACTGCGCCAGCCTGTCGATCTGCACGCCGGCGTCGTTGTAGTAGAACTCGCGCGTGACCTGCCAGCCCTGCGTGGCCAACAGGCTGCACAGCGCGTCGCCGAGCGCGGCCTGGCGCGCGTGGCCGAGGTGCAGCGGGCCGGTCGGGTTTGCGGAGACGAACTCGACCATCACGTGCTGGCCGTTGGCCGGCTGCACGCCGAAGCGCTCGCCGGCGGCCAGCACGTCGGCGACCACGGCCTGCTTGGCCGCAGGCGCCAGGCGCAGGTTGATGAAGCCCGGCCCGGCGATCTCCAGCGCACTCACCCAGCGCTGCACGGCGGCCTGTTGCTTCAGCGCGGCGACGAGGCGCTCGGCCAGCGCGCGCGGCGCGCTCTTGCTCTGCTTGGCCAGCGGCATCGCCGCGGTGATCGCCAGATCGCCGTGCGCGGCCTGCTTCGGCGACTCGAACGCCGCAACCAGCCCATGGCCCGGCACGGTCTCGTCGAGCGCCTGGGCCAGGGCCGCGAGAAGGTCTTGCTGGGCCTGCAACATGGAACGCATTTTAGGGACCGATGTGGCCCGCACCGATCCGTGCCGAAGGTCACGCCCACTTGTAAGCGCAGGCATTGGCGCGCCGGTCGCAACACTATGCTCGACGTCCCATGTCCGCAGATACCGCAGCACCCGGCCGATTGCCGCGCCAGATCGGCAAGTACAAGGTGCTCGGCCGCCTGGGTGAGGGCGCCACGAGCGAGGTCTTCCACGCCCGCGATGAGTTTCATGGCCGCGACGTGGCGATCAAGTGCGTGCGCATCCCCGTGCGCGTCACCGGCAACGACGAAGACGACGGCCACTACTTCGAGCGCTTCTTCGCCGCCGAGGCCGATCTCGTCGGCAAGCTCGAACATCCGAACGTGGTGCAGATCTTCGACGCCGTCGCCGACCCGGAGCTGCCGTATGTGGTGATGGAGTACGTACCGGGCACGACGCTGAAGAAGTTCTGCCGCCCGGATGCACTGCTGTCGCTGGAGCAGGTGGTCGAAATCGGCTTCAAGTGCGCGATGGCGCTGGGCTATGTGTCGCGGCAGGGCCTGATCCACCGCGACGTCAAGCCGGCCAACGTGCTGGCGGTGATGGACCGCGACACCGTCGTCGACGTGAAGATCACCGACTTCGGCAGCGTGCTGAAACTCGACGCCGAACGCACTGCCGTGCACCGCGTCGGCTCGCTGGCCTACATCTCGCCGGAGCAGCTCGACGGTGCGGTGATCGACGCGCGCGCCGACATGTACTCGCTGGCCGCCGTGCTCTACCACCTGATCGCCGGCCGGCCGCCGTTCGAAGGGCCGACGCAGGCCGCGCTGATGCACCAGGTCTTCAACGAGCAGCCGCGGCCGCTGGCGAGCCTGCGCGACGGCGTGCCGGCGAGTCTCGAAGCGCTGCTGCAACGCGCGCTGGAGAAGAACCCGGCCGACCGGCCGGGCAACTGGGACGACTTCGCGCAAAGCCTGGCCGGCGTGATCGCGCGTCGCGAGGTGCCGCGCGGCAAGCTGCAAGGCGTGCTCGACTCCGAGCGCTTCAACCTGCTGCGCGGGCTCGACTTCTTTACTGCTTTCGGCGACGTGGAGCTGTGGGAGGTGGTGCACCGCGCGAAGTGGCAGCGCTTCAACTTCGGCCACGCGCTGTTCAAGAAGGGCCAGGAAGGTCGCAACTTCTATCTCATCGCGCAAGGCGGCGTCGAGGTCTTTCGCGACGGCAACAAGGTCGCCGCGCTCGGCAAGGGCGCGTCGGTCGGCGAGATGGCGTATCTCGCGCCGAGCCCCGAGTTGCGGCTGCACCAGGCCGATGTCATCGTCTCGCAGACCTGCACCACGATCTCCTTCAATCCGGAGGCGATGGCGCAGCTCTCGGCCGGCACGCGACACCGCTTCGACGACGCCTTCATCAAGGTGCTGGTGCGGCGGCTGCATGCAGCGCACGAGGCGCTGGAGCACCCGCGGCGCATCCTGTAGACGCGGCGCGCCGAGTCTGCTTCAATGCCGCGCGGCAATCTTGCCCGCGCCCGAGGACACAACGATGAAGCACCTGATCACCGCCCTTGTTTTGGCCTTTGCCGCCAGCGGCTCGTTTGCGGCCAGCCACGCCGCCGCCGCGCCGATGAAGGAAAAGACGCCGCAGCAGGAAAAGATGGCGATGTGCAACAAGGACGCCACCGGCAAGACCGGCGACGAGCGCAAGGCGTTCATGAAAAGCTGCCTCGGCGCGAAGTCCGCCGGCGCCGGCGCTCAGCGCGAGAAGATGAAGATGTGCAACAAGGACGCCACCGGCAAGGCGGGCGAGGAGCGCAAGGCGTTCATGAAGGACTGCCTGAGCAAGAAAGCCTGATCGCGGGCGTTTCCAAGCGGCCGCCGCGGAACTGGCTCTGCCAGGCCGCAGGCGGTGCCCCCTTGGGGGGAGGCGGCGCAGCCGCTACGGGGGGAGCCCATTTCTCCAGGCTTGTTTCAGGAAGTCGACCCACAGCCGCACGCGCAACGGCAGGTGCTTGGCATGCGCGAACACGGCGTAGATGCCGTTGGGCGGCGCGGCGAAGTCGTCGAGCACGCTGACCAGGCGGCCGGCGGCGATATCGGTCGTCACCTCCCAGGTGCTGCGCCAGGCGATGCCCAGGCCGAGAAGGCACCATTCGTGCAGCACCTGGCCGTCGCTGCAATCGAGCCGGCCGCTCGGCCGCAGGTGCGTCAGCGCGCCATCGACGACGAAGGCCCAGCCGCGGGTCTGGCTGGCGTCCGAAGACAAGGCCAGGCATTCGTGGCGGTGCAGCTCGGCCGGCGACGCAGGCGTGCCGGCGCGCTTCAGGTACGCCGGCGTGGCCACGCACTGGCGGCGGTTGTCGGCCAGGCGCAGGCCGACCAGGCTCGAATCGGGCATGTCGCCGACACGCACCGCGCAGTCGAAGTTTTCGCTGACGATGTCGATCACCCGGTCCGACAGGTTCAGCGACAGGTGCACGTCCGGGTGCAGGGCGATGAACTTGGGCACCATCGGCGCCACGTGGCGGCGGCCGAATCCGGCCGGCGCAGTCACGCGCAAGTAACCACTGGCTTTCGCACCGCCGGCGCTGACGCTCGCTTCGGCGGAGGACAATTCCTGCAACACGCGCTGGCAGTCGTCGAGGAAGGCGCTGCCTTCATGCGTCAGCGTGATGCGCCGCGTGGTCCGCGTCATCAGCTTCACGCCCAGGCGTTCTTCGAGCGCGTCGATGCGTCGGCCGATCACCGCCGGCGCCACGCCCTCGGCCTTGGCCGCGGCGGTGAGGCTGCCCTTGGCCGCCACGCCGACGAAGGATTCGATCTGCTTGAGCTTGTCCACTGGTTTTGATTTTGCATTGCACATCAGTAATGCCCGCCGTTTGCAGCGCTTAATCACCGTTCACGTTCCGAATAAAGTCGAAGCCATGTCCGACGCCGCGCCGTTGCCCAGGCCCAAAGCCGTCCTCTTCGACGCCTACGGCACGCTGTTCGACGTCTACAGCCTGATCGACATGGCCGAAAAGTTGTTTCCGGGGCGCGGCCACAAGCTGGTGCTGCTATGGCGCGACAAGCAGATCGAGTACTCGCGGCTGCTGACGATGAGCAACCGCTACGCCTCGTTCTGGGACCTGACCTGCAACGCGCTGCGCTACGCGGTGCTGCGCTTCGAGTTGCCGGTGGACCCCACCAGCGAAGCCAAGCTGCTGGCGCAGTACCGCATGTTGAAGCCGTTTCCCGAGAACCAGGCGGTGCTGACGCAGTTGAAGAAGCGCGGCATCAAGGCCGGCATCCTGTCCAACGGCGACCCGCCGATGCTCGAAGCCGCGGTGCAAAGCGCCGGCTTTCGCCACCTGCTCGACCCGATCCTGTCGGTCGATACGGTGCGCCGCTTCAAGACCGACCCGGCCGCCTACGCGCTCGGGCCGAAGTCGCTCGGCCTGCCGGCCAAGGACATCCTGTTCGTCTCCAGCAACTGCTGGGACGCGCTCGGCGCGACCTGGTACGGCTACACGACGCTGTGGATCAACCGCGACGGCGTGCCGCTCGACCAGCTCGGCGTCGAGCCGACGAAGGTCGGCGCGAGCCTGCGCGAAGTGCTTTCCTTTTTCATCTCCGAACCCGAAAGACCATGACCGAACGCATCACCGTCGGCCGCCTGCAGGTGGCCGCTGTCCTTCATCGTTTCATCGAAGAGCAGGTGCTGCCCGCCAGCGGCATCGATGCGGCCGCGTTCTGGCGCGGCTTCGATGCGCTGGCGCATGAGCTCGCGCCGAAGAACGCGGCGCTGCTGGCCGAACGCGAGCGCCTTCAATCCGAGCTCGACGCCTGGCATCGCACGCACCCGGGGCCGATCGGCGACATGCCGGCCTACCGGGCGCACCTGGAGCGCATCGGCTACCTCGTCGAGCCCGCCGGCGCGGTGCGTTGCGAGACGACGAACGTCGACGACGAGCTCGCACGCCAGGCCGGCCCACAGCTGGTGGTGCCGATCACCAATGCGCGCTACGCGCTCAATGCCGCGAACGCGCGCTGGGGCTCGCTGTATGACGCGCTGTACGGCACCGACGTGATCGCCGAATCCGGCGGCGCCGAGAAGGGCCGCGGCTACAACCCCGCGCGAGGGCAGAAGGTGATCGAGTACGCGCGTGGCGTGCTCGACCTGGCCGCGCCGCTGGCCACCGGTTCGCACCGCGACGCCACGGGATACCGCGTCGACGGCGGTCGGCTCGTCGTGGCACTGAAAGCCGGTGCGACCAGCGGTCTGGCCGATCCGGCACGCTTCGTCGGCTTCCAGGGCGACGCCGCGGCGCCGTCGGCGGTGCTGCTGCGCCATCACGGCCTGCACCTCGAGATCCGCATCGACCGCCAGCACCCGATCGGGCGTACCGACGCGGCCGGCGTCGCCGATCTCGTGCTCGAAGCCGCGCTGTCGGCGATCCTCGACCTCGAAGACTCGATCGCTGCGGTCGACGCCGACGACAAGGTACAGGCCTACGGCAACTGGCTGGGCATCCTGCGCGGCACGCTGACTGAAGAGGTCACGAAGGACGGCAAGACGTTCACGCGCCGTCTGGACGCCGACCGCAGCTACACCGGCGCCGACGGCAAGCCGCTGACGCTGCACGGCCGTTCGCTGCTGTTCGTGCGCAACGTCGGCCACCTGATGACGAACCCGGCAGTGCTGCTCGCCGACGGCGGCGAGATCCCCGAAGGCATCCTCGACGCCGTCGTCACGACGACGATCGCGCTGCACGACCTGAAGCGCCTGGGTACGCCGGGGCTGCACAACACGCGCACCGGCAGCGTCTACGTCGTCAAGCCGAAGATGCACGGGCCGGCCGAGGTCGCGTTCGCGGCCGAACTCTTCGGCCGCGTCGAGGCGCTGCTCGGGCTGGCCGAGAACACCGTCAAGCTCGGCATCATGGACGAGGAACGGCGCACCAGCGTCAACCTGCGCGCCTGCATCGACGCTGCCCGGCAGCGCGTGGCCTTCATCAACACCGGCTTCCTCGACCGCACCGGCGACGAGATGCACACCGCCATGCTCGCCGGGCCGATGGTGCGCAAGCCGCGCATGAAGCAGGCCAACTGGCTTCGCGCCTACGAGTTCAACAACGTGCAGATCGGCCTGGCCTGCGGGTTGCGCGGCCGCGCCCAGATCGGCAAGGGCATGTGGGCCATGCCTGACCTGATGGCGGAGATGATGAAGGAGAAGATCGCGCATCCGCAGGCCGGCGCCAACACCGCGTGGGTGCCCAGCCCGACCGCCGCCACGCTGCATGCGCTGCATTACCACCAGGTCGACGTCGCCGCGCTGCAGGAAAGCATGGAGGCGTTCGCGCTCGGCAGCAAGGCGCCGCTCGTGGAAAACACGCTGCTGGACGCGATCCTGCAGGTGCCGGTGGCGCTGGTGCCGTTCTGGACGCCGGCCGAAGTGCAGCAGGAACTCGACAACAACGTGCAGGGCATCCTCGGCTACGTCGTGCGCTGGATCGACCAAGGCGTCGGTTGTTCGAAGGTGCCCGACATCCACAACGTCGGCCTGATGGAAGACCGCGCGACGCTGCGCATCTCGTCGCAGCACATCGCCAACTGGCTGCATCACGGCGTCTGCACCGAAGCGCAGGTGCGGGCGACCTTCGAGCGCATGGCGGCCGTGGTGGACAAGCAAAACGCCGGCGATGCGGCGTACAAGAACATGGCCGGCAACTTCAAGACGTCAGCGGCCTTTCAGGCGGCGTGCGACCTGGTCTTCAAGGGCAAGGAGCAGCCGAGCGGCTACACCGAGCCGCTGCTGCATGCGTGGCGATTGAAGGTCAAAGCGCACGCCTGACCCCACGGGGCGAAGCGAGTCGCTGCCTACAATTGCGGCACGATGCCAACGCCCCCCGCCTCTTGTGATGTGCTCGTCGTCGGCGCCGGCCCCGCCGGCAGCGCCTGCGCACAGCAGTTGGCGCGCGCAGGATTCAAGCCACTGCTGGTCGATCAGCACGAGTTCCCGCGCGACAAGGTCTGCGGCGACGCGCTGATCCCCGACGCGCACACCGCGTTCGGCCGCATGGGCGTCTACCAGGAGGTGATGAAGCACGCGCTGCGCCTGCCGCACCTGGCCTGCATCGCACCGAGCGGCGGCCGCGTCGATGTGCCGGGCCGCCTGGCGGTGCTGCCGCGCGCCAAGCTCGACGACATCCTGCGTCGCGCGGCGATGGACGACGGCGTGCAGTGGTGCGCGCCGGCGCGCTTCGAAGCGCCGCTGGTCGATGGCCAGCAGCGTGTGTGCGGCGCGCGGCTGAAGATCGGCGAGCAGTCGCACGACGTGCAGGCGCAATGGGTCGTGCTGGCCACCGGCGCGGTGCCGGCCGCGTTGATGGCCGCCGGCCTGTGCGAGCGCCGCACACCCAGCGGCGTGGCGATGCGAACCTACGTGCGCAACCCGAAAATGAAGGATCGCATCAGTGGCCTCGAGGTGCTCTGGCACAAGAAGCTGTCGAAGGGCTACGGCTGGATCTTTCCCTGCCCGGGCGGCATCTACAACATCGGCGTCGGCTTGGCGCACAGCCACGACGCCAAGGGCGACGGCGGCCGCGAGGCCATGGCCGAGGCCAACCTGCACCAGATGTTCGAGCGCTTCTGCGCGCTCTACCCGCTGGCGCAGGAGCTGATGGCCAGCGGCGAGCAACTCGGCCCGATGAAGGGCGCGCCGCTGCGCTGCTCGCTCGACGGCGCGCGCTTCTCGCGGCCCGGCCTGCTCGTTACCGGCGAGGCCGCGGGCAGCACCTACGCCTTCACTGGCGAAGGCATCGGCAAGGCGCTGGAGACCGGCATCCTCGCCGCCGAAACCATCACCGCGGCGCGCGACACGATGCTGACCGACGCCCAGGCGCGCGCGCAGTACGAGGCCGAGTTGCTGGAGTTGAAGCCGCGCTTCGATCTGTACGAGCGCGCCAACGAAGTCAACAACCATCCGTGGCTGGCCAACCTCGTCATCTCTCGCGCGCAAAAGAGCCCGCGCATCCTGCGGCGCATGAGCGCGGTGCTCGAAGAAAAGGGCAACCCGGGCAACCTGATTTCGGTGCGCGGCATCCTTCGCCTCTTCATCCCGATTCCATAGCACTGTGTGTCAGTTGCTCGGCATGAACGCCAACGTCCCCACGGACGTGTGCTTCAGCTTCGAGGGCCTGGCGCGGCGCGCCGACGAGCACAAGGACGGCTTCGGCATCTCGTTCTTCGAGGACAAGGGCCTGCGCACCTTCGTCGATCACCACAGCGCGCGCGAGTCGCCGGTGGCCGAGCTGGTGCAGCGCTATCCGATCAAGAGCGACAACGTCATCGCGCACATCCGCAAGGCCACGCAGGGCCGCGTGGCACTCGAGAACACGCACCCCTTCGTGCGCGAGCTCTGGGGCCGCTACTGGGTGTTCGCGCACAACGGTGACCTGAAAGGCTTCAACCCGCGCCTGCATGCCGCGTTCAAACCCGTCGGCGACACCGACAGCGAGCGCGCCTTCTGCTGGCTGATGCAGGAGCTGGCCAAGTCGCACGCCAGCGTGCCGACGATCGCCGAGTTGACGATCACGCTGCGCGAGTTGCTGCCGCAACCGGCGGCGCACGGCAACTTCAACCTGCTGCTGTCCAACGGCCAGGCGCTGTGGGCGCATTGCAGCACGCAACTGCACAGCATCGAACGGGCGCATCCGTTCGGTGAGGCCACGCTGTCCGACGACGACGTGACGGTGGACTTCGGCACGCAGACGACACCGAACGACCGCGTCGCCGTCGTCGCCACCGAGCCGATGACCTGCAACGAGAGGTGGCACCCGATGGCGCCCGGCGAGCTGCGCGTCTTCGTCGGCGGCTGCGCCGCGCACTGAACGAAGAAGAACGAGCGCGCGGGCGTACACGGCCGAAGCCAGGGCCGCAGGCGTGGCCACGCCGAAGACGGCGCCGATCACGCTCGGCAACGCCGACGTCAGCACCGACTTCGTCTTCCCCTGAATCGATGATCCGCCGGCGCGCAGCGCGAAGGCCGGGCAGTATGCTTGCCCGGCCTTTTCTTTTGCATGCGCCACCATGTCCGTCTTGCCCGTACCGCGCTTCGACACCTTCTACCGCCACGAAGAACTCTCGCAATTGCTGCACGACTATGCCGCCGCCGCGCCGGGCCTGGTGCGAGTCAGCTCGATCGGCAAGAGCCACGAAGGCCGCGACATCTGGGTGGCCACGGTCACCAACTTCTCCACCGGCGACGACGCCGACAAACCCGCCTTCTGGGCCGACGGCAACATCCACGCCGCCGAACTCACCGCATGCACGGCCTGTCTGTACTACCTGCACCAGCTCGTCGTCGAGTTCGGCAGCGACCGCGACATCACGCAGCTGCTCGACACGCGCGTGGTGTACCTGTGCCCGCGCCTGAACCCCGACGGCGCCGAGTTGGCGCTGGCCGACAAGCCGCGCCACATCCGCTCATCGACACGGCGCTATCCGTACGACGAAGACACGGTGGAGGGCCTGACGATCGAAGACGTGGACGGCGACGGCCGCATGCTGACGATGCGCGTGCCCGACCCGCACGGCGCGTACAAGAAGCACCCGCAGGAGCCGCGGCTGATGGTGGCGCGCGAGCCCGGCGAGTTCGGCGGCGAGTACTACCGGCTGATGCCCGAAGGCACGCTGACGAACTGGGACGGCCTGACGGTCAGCGTCAACCGCGACGCCGAGGGCCTGGACCTCAACCGTAACTTCCCGACGAACTGGCGCGCCGAACACGAACAGCTCGGCGCCGGCCCGTACCCGACGAGCGAGCCCGAGGTGCGGGCAATGGTGGACTTCATCGTCAAGCATCCGAACATCGGCGCGGCGGTCAGCTACCACACGCACAGCGGCGTCATCCTGCGGCCGATGGGCAGCAAGAGCGACGACGACATGACGCCCGAAGACCTGTGGCGCATCAAACGCTTTTCGGCGCTCGGAGAAAAGCTGAGCGGCTACCCGGCGATCAGCATCTGGCACGAATTCAAGTACCACCCGAAGGACGTCATCACCGGCACGCAGGACTGGGTCTACGAGCACTTGGGCGCGTTGTTCTGGGTGGTCGAAATCTGGTCGCCGAACAAGGAGGCCGGCATCAGCGACTACAAGTGGATCGACTGGTACCGCGAGCACCCGGTCGAAGACGACATGAAGCTGCTGGCCTGGAGCGACAAGCACTGCAACCGCCAGGCGTACGTGGACTGGCAGCCGTTCAAGCACCCGCAGTTGGGCGCGGTCGAGATCGGCGGCTGGGACAAGATGAACTACTGGCGCAACCCGCCGCCGCATTTGCGCGAGCGCGAGGCGGCGCGCTTTCCGGCATGGATGACGCAGATCGCGCTGAGCCTGCCGAAGCTGGAGATGCTGCGCACCGAAGTGCGCGCGCTGGGCAACGACACCTGGCGCGTGCGCTTCGCCGTCGCCAACACCGGTTGGCTGCCGGCCTGCGTGACGCAGCTGGCGCTCGAACGCAAGGTCGTGCGCGGCGTGATGTTCGAGATCCACCTGCCGGAGCATCCGGACGTGAGCCTGATCAACGGCAAGCACCGCTTCGAAGGCCCGCAGCTGGAAGGCCACGCGCCGAAGACGAGCCAGCAGGCGTTTCTGCCGGCACGCGAGGTCACCGCCGATCGCGCGGTGGCCGAGTGGGTGGTCAAGGGGCCGAAGGGGATGCGCATCGGCCTCACGGCGCGCGCGGATCGGGCGGGGGCGGTGAGGGGCGAGGTGACGCTGGATTGATTCGACGCGATCAGGCCAAGGCCACGATCTGGTTGAGCAGCTCGCAGGCCTGCAAGAACGGAGCGTCGGCCAAGCGCTTCTGCGGATGCGGCTTGGCATGCCGGGCGCGCCAGTCGAACGACTTGGGTTGGTGGCACAACACATAAGCTCGTCTTGCCGGCTCTGCGGCCCGAGGCACTGCCCACGGCCACCGCGAAAGGATTGGTGGCGTTGTAGGCAGCGGTGGCCACCAAAGCCCGCAGCCGACCGGCGTGACCGCCATCGCTTCACCGCCATGCAGCGCGGGGTCGAACAGCGCCAAGCGCTCGGCCAGCGTCAGCGGCTGATCGTGTTGCGGTGTGATGATCGCGCGGCCCTTTTCCACCGTCAGCCGCACGGTCTGGTGCGCGCACAGCCTAGCCAGTCGCGCGACAGCAGCAGGAATGCGAACGCCCAGGTTGTTGCCCCAGGGCTTGATGTCGAGCGTGGCTTCGGACACAGCACGGTCCTCTCGATGTCTAGACATGTCTAAACAACTGCACAGGTCGCTCAACCACCCACCTGCACCGCCGTCCCGCTGACCGCCACCATCATCATGCCGTTGGCTTCGCCGAGCACTTCGTAGTCGAAGTCGATGCCGACGACGCCGTTGGCGCCGAGTTCGCGCGCAGCGGCCTTCATGTCGTCGAGCGCCGCGTCGCGCGCGCCGGACAGCGCGCGCTCGTAGCCGCCGGCGCGGCCACCGACGACATCACGCACCGACGAGAACAGGTCGCGAAAGATGTTCGCGCCGATGATGGCTTCGCCGTTGACGATGCCGAGGTACTTCTCGATGCGCGGACCGCCGTCGCCGGCGCCCGGCACGATCGTGGCAAGAAAGAAGCCGTCGTCTTTTTTAGAGAACCAGCCCATGCGTTTGATCTCCTGGAGTGGGGACAGAGCGTCAACCGTGTGCACGTCATTCGCGCGGGCGACCAGCAGCGCCACGCGCCACCGCGTCGTGCAGCGCCGTGCCGGCGAGCATCGCCGGCACGAACCACAGCGCGGGGCCGAAGCCGCTCGACAACGCGACCAGCGCCGGGCCGGGGCAGAAGCCGGCCAGGCCCCAGCCGATACCGAAGAGCACACCGCCGCCGATGAGGCGCGCGTCGATCCCGTTCGATGTCGGCAGCTCGATCGGCTCGCCACTCCAGCTCTTGCGCCCTGTCGCCGCGCGCCGCGTGGCCAGCGTGAAGGCGCCGATCGCCACCACGATCGCGCCGCCCATGACGAAGGCCAGGCTCGGGTTCCAGCGCCCGAAGACATCGAGGAAGCCCTGCACCTTGGCCGGGTCGGTCATGCCGCCGAGCAGCAGGCCGATGCCGAAGACCATGCCGGCGAGCAGGGCGATCAGTGCACCCATCACTCAAGCGCCGACCACGTGCCGCAGCACGAACACGGTGGCGGCGCCCGCGCCCATGAACGCGAGCACGTTGACCAGCGAGCGCAGCGACAAGCGCGACAGCCCGCACACGCCGTGGCCGCTGGTGCAGCCGTTGCCCATGCGCACGCCGATGCCGACGACGAGGCCGGCAGCGATCAACAGCGCCGGCCCGGCGCTGCTGCTGGCCGTGGGCCACGGCGCAAACAGGCGCCACACCCAGGGTGCCAGCAGCAGCCCGCCGATGAAGGCCCAGCGAATCGCTTCGCGCCCCGGCGCGCGGCCGAGCATGAGGTTCTGCAACGCGCCGCCGACGATGCCGGCGATGCCGGCCACGCGGCCCGCGCCGAGGATCAACAGCGCCGACGCCGAGCCGATCAGCGCGCCGCCGAGCAACGCCGCCGCGGCGTTGCTCGGCCCCCAGTCAATCGCCATCGGCCGTCACGCCCCCTGCTGCCAGATCACCTTCTTGCGCGAGCCGACCCAGGTCTCGTAGTTCGCGCTGTAGACCTCTTCGATGCGGTTTCTCTTCACCTTGAAGGTCGGCGTGATGAAGCCGTTGTCGACGCTCCACGGCTCGGTGACGACGACCAGGCAATCCATCTGCTCGTGCGGGTCGAGTTTCTGGTTGATCGTCGCCAGGTGCGCCGACAACGAGCTTTCGATCTCCTTGCGCCCTTCGGCGTTCTTCGACTTGGTGATGCCATCGAGGTTCAGCATGACGATGCCCAGCGGCTGGCCGAGATTCGCGCCGGTGACGGCGCAGGCCTCGACGAGCTCGTTCATCACCAGCCGGTCTTCGATCGGCGCCGGCGCGACGTACTTGCCCTTGCTGGTCTTGAACAGGTCCTTCACGCGGCCGGTGATCTTCAGGTTGCCCTCGCCGTCGAGCGCGCCCTTGTCGCCGGTCTTGAGCCAACCGTCGTCGGTCAGCGTGGCGCGCGATTGTTCGGGCTCCTTGAAGTAGCCGAGCATCAGCCCCGGGCTCTTCATCTGGATCTCGCCGCTCACGGGATCGAGCCGGCTCTGCACGCCGTCGTACGGCAGACCGACCGTGCCCGGTCGCTGCTTGCCCGGCAGCGTGGCGTGGCTGACGCCGCAGTTCTCGGTCATGCCGTAAACCTCGACCAGATCGAGACCCAACTTGTTGTACCAGCGCAGCAAGTCGGGCGGCATCGGAGCGGCGCCGCCGGCGGCGAAGGTGCATTGGTCGAGGCCCAACGCCTTCAACACCTTCTTGCGCACCAGGCCGCCGATGATCGGCAGCTTGAGCAGCTTGTCGAGCTTGGCCGGCGGCATCTTGTGGTTGATGCCTTGCTGAAACTTCACCCACAGCCGCGGCACCGAGAAGAACACCGTCGGCTTGGCGCGCTGCAGGTCGAGCGTGAAGGTGTCGAGCGATTCGGCAAACCAGACCTGCATGCCGGTGGCCATCAGACCATGCTCGACCAATGTGCGCTCGGCGATGTGCGACAGCGGCAGGTAGGACAGCATGCGCGCGTTGTTGTCGATCGGCACGCGCTTCAGGCCCGACTGCACGCTCCAGGCGAAGGTGCCGAAGCTGTGCATCACGCCCTTGGGCATGCCGGTGGTGCCCGAGGTGTACATGATCGTGCACAGCTCATCGGCCGGGCGCACGGGCTCGCCGGCGAGTGGCTGGTGCTTCTTGATCAGGTCGTCCCATGTCGGCGCGCCGGGCACCGCGTGGGCGGGCGAGAGCGGATGCGTGATGCAAGGCAGGCCCTTGGGCACGCCGGCCTTCATGCCGTCCCAGCCGTCGAGCTTGCCGACGAAGAGCAGCTTGGCTTCGCTGTGCTCCAGGATCTGGCGGATGGTGTCGGCCGCCAGCGTCGGGTACAGCGGCACCGAGACATGGCCGGCCATCCAGATCGCCCAGTCGGTCATCAGCCACTGCGCCGTGTTCTTCGAGATCAGCGCGATGTGGCTGCCGGCGGGCAGGTTCAGGCTCTTCAGGTACGCCGCCATGCGCCGCGTCTCGTCCATGGCCTGCTTCCAGGTCCAGGTGCGGACTTGGCCGGTGCCTTTGGACGCGCCCTCGTAGGGCTGCGTGAAGACCACGCGCTCGGACTGCGTCTTCTCCCAGTGGTACAGGCGCTGCAACGCCAGGGCGGATGGATCGACAGAACTCATGGGCTTGTCTCCGGCGAAAGTGGAATTGGTGTGGCGCGCAGCGTAGCGCGTTGCCGCGCCGGTGATCAGCGGGCTTTCCCAAGCCTGCATTGGAGCGGCGCCTCTACGCCAAGCCCGGATTGCCCTGCATGCCGATCAGCCGCGGCGTGTTGACGGCCCGCGGCGCGATCGTCTTCTGCGCCTTCAGCCACGGCTCGACCAGCTCCCACACCGGTTTCAAGCCCATCGTGCGCGCGCCTTCCGCGACGGGTGCCCAGCCGGCCACCTTGTACAGCCGGTCGGCGTCGAGCGGCTGGCCTTTCAAGCGCAAGTCGCTGATGCGCGAGCCCATCGTCGCGCCGGGCTCGATCGCGTACGTCAAGCCGCCGACGCGCACCATGTCGCCGCCCTGCTGGTAGTACGGGTCGGGGTTGAAGAGGTTGTCGGCCACGTCTTCGAGGACGGCCTTGATCGTCGCGCCGGTCATTTCGTTGACGGTGGCATAGGGGTAGGTGATGGCCAGCTGGTCCATCATCAGCTCGCGCGTGATTGTGTCGCCCGGCAGCAGCGTGGTGCCCCAGCGGAAGCCCGGCGAGAACGCAATCTCGGCGCCCTGCACGTCCATCAGCGCGTCGCAGATCAG
>CADEEN010000019.1:0-18803 GCA_902826345.1 uncultured Burkholderiales bacterium
TCACCTCGTGGCGGCCGAAGTTGTAGATCAGCGTGTTCCAGTCCTTGTGGAAGCCTTCGCGCGGGTCGGCGTATTCGTACAGCGCCGTGCCGTCGAATTGCGCCAGGCCGTGCGCGTCGTTGGGGAAATGTGCGGGCACCCAGTCGAGCAGCACGCCGATGTTCTTGCCGTGACACGCGGCGACGAAACGCTCGAAGCCTTCGGGCTCGCCGTGTCTTGCGGTCGGCGCGTACAAGCCGAGCGTCTGATAACCCCACGAGCCGTCGAACGGATGTTCGCTGATCGGCATCAACTCGATGTGCGTGAAGCCGAGGTCGGCGACGTAGACAGGCAGCGACTCGGTCAATTCGTCCCAAGAGTACAGGCGGCCATCGGGATGGCGGCGCCACGAGGCGGCGTGCAGCTCGTAGATCGACAGCGGCGCGTTGCGCGCATTGGCTTCGGCGCGACCTGCGGGCAACGGACGCGCCTCGTGCAGCGGCGGAGCGACGATGCTCGCCGTGGCCGGCCGCAACTCGGCCGCGCGCGCATACGGGTCTGCCTTGGCGGGCAGCACGTGGCCGTCGCGCGAACGGATCTCGAACTTGTAGCGGTCGCCGGCGGCGACATGCGGGATGAAGATCTCCCATACACCACCGCCGCCGCGCGAGCGCATCGGATGGCGTCTGCCGTCCCAGGCGTTGAAGTCGCCGATGACGGAGACGCGGCTGGCGTTGGGCGCCCAGACGGCGAAGCGCACACCCTCGACATCGCCAACCGACATCGGGTGCGCACCGAGAAAGGTGTAGGGCCGCAGGTGCGAGCCCTCGCCGAAGAAATGCAGGTCGGCTTCGGGGATCAGTGGGCCGAAGGCGTAGGCGTCGGCATACACGCCTTCGTCGCCGTTGGTCCATTGCACGGCGAGGCGGTAGTCGAAGCGGGTCTTGCGGCGCGGGATCGCGGCCTCCCACAAGCCGGCGGAATCGCGCAGTGAGAGCTCAGTGGCGGGCTTGCCGGTTGCTGCGTCGATGACAGTGACGCTGGTGGCATCCGGCAGTAACGCTCGCAGCCACAGCTTGCCCGTTGCATCTGCATGCAAGCCGAGCGCTGCAAACGCATCCGGGTAGCGCGCCTCCACCAGCGCTTCGACTTCGGCGTCAGCAAGCATCAGCGTTACTCGGTTGTGGAGAGAACCATCCGCGTTCACCACTTTCGAGGCGGACGCCGTGACGTGTGAAAGACACGCAGCACCTCCACCGCGCCTTGCCGCACGCGGTAGGGCACGATGTAGCGCGTATGCAGCACCACCAGCTCGCGTGTTCTGGGAACCCGCCCAGGACGGCCCAGGGCGGGTTGGGCGGCGAGCATCTCAACCGCTGCGAGTACGCGTTCGACGACGATGAGCGCGGCAGCAGGGTCATCCTCGGCGATGAAAGCCGCCTCCGAGTCCAGGTCGCGCAGCGCGGTGCGCAACCATTCAACGCGCACGTGCTTTCCACTTCTTGGCCACGGCTGCGACCTCTGCGCTCGTCGCGAAGTCGCCTGCGTCGGCTTCCTTGATGGCCGCCTTGATCTCGGTGATCTGCCACTCGTTGTTTTCGACGTACTCGCGAATCGCCTCGGCCGCCAAGAACGACTTGCTGCGCTGGGTCGAATCGGCGAGCTTTTCGAGGCGATCCTTGACATCGTCCTCGATCCGAAGGGTCATCGTGGTGGACATGATTCTGCTCTCCAATATCGGGCATGTACGGCATTGTGTACATCGTAGCACCGGAGGGCGGCATGGCGGCTACCGCCGCTTCGGCGCCGTCCACACCTTCTCTACATACTCGCGAATCGTCCGGTCCGACGAGAACGGCCCCATCGCGGCGACGTTCCTGATCGCGCATGCCGCCCACGCCGCCTTGTCGCGCCACAACGCATCGACCTTGCCCTGCGTGGCGACGTAGTCGGCGAAGTCAGCCATCAGCAAATACGTGTCGCGGTTGAGCAAGCCGTCGATCAGGCCGCGATAACGATCAGGCTCACCGGGCGAGAACTCGCCGTGCGCGATGGCGTCGAGCACGCGTTTCAATTGGTGGTTCTCTTCGACGTACAGGCGTGGGTCGTAGCCGAGCGCCTTGGTCTTCGCCACCGCGTCGGCGCGCAGGCCGAAGACGAACATGTTGTCTGCGCCCATCGACTGCGCCATCTCGATGTTGGCGCCGTCCCAGGTGCCGATGGTGAGGGCGCCGTTCAACGCGAACTTCATGTTGCCGGTGCCGGAGGCTTCAGTGCCGGCCGTCGAGATCTGCTCCGACAGGTCGGCCGCGGGCAGGATGATCTCGGCCAGCGAGACGCTGTAGTTCGGCAGGAAGACGAGCTTCAACTTGTCGCCGACGCGCGGGTCGCTGTTGATGACGCGCGCCACGTCGTGGATCAGGTTGACGATGGCCTTGGCCGTCTGGTAGGCGCTCGCGGCCTTGCCGGCGAAGATCACCGTGCGCGGCACCCATCCCTCACCATTCGGGGCGTGCGGGTCGGCAACGATGGCCTGGTAGCGCGAGACGACGTGCAGCAGGTTCAGCAACTGCCGCTTGTATTCGTGGATGCGCTTGATGTGCACGTCGAACAGGCTGGCCGGATCGATCACCACGCCGAGTTCGCGCCGCACGAGCGCTGCGAGGCGCTCCTTGTTGGCGCGTTTGGCTTTGCCGAAGGCGGTGTGCAAGGCCTTCTTGTGCGCGTGCCTATCGAGCGCCTTCAGCTCAGCGGCATCGGCGCGCCAGCCATCACCGATCTGCGCGTCGATCACCGCGCTCAAGGCCGGGTTGGCCTGCGTCAGCCAGCGCCGCGGCGTGACGCCGTTGGTGATGTTGGTGAAGCGCTCCGGATACAGCTTGGCGAAGTCGGCAAAGATGGTCTTGACCATCAGGTCGGAGTGCAGCGCGGAGACGCCGTTGACCTTGTGCGACGCGAGCACCGAGATCGATGCCATGCGCACGCGGCGGTCGGCGTTTTCATCGATCAGCGACAGGCGGCGCACGATGTCGTGATCGCCCGGGAAGCGCGCGCGGATCTCTTCGAGAAAGCGGCCGTTGATCTCATAGACGATCTCCATGTGCCGCGGCAGCAGGCCTTCGAACAACGGCACGGCCCAGGTCTCGAGCGCCTCGGGCATCAGCGTGTGGTTGGTGTAGCTCACCGCCTGCTGCGTGATGGTCCAGGCCTCGTCCCACGACAGGCCGTGTTCGTCGATCAACAGGCGCATGAGTTCAACCGGCACGAGCGCGGGGTGCGTGTCGTTCAGGTGCACGCTGTTCTGGCGGCCGAAGTCATGCAGCTCGCGGCCTTCGCGCAGGTGGCGCGCGAGCATGTCCTGCAGCGACGCGGAGACGAGCAGGAACTCCTGCTTCAAGCGCATCTCGCGGCCGGCGTGCGTGCTGTCGTCGGGGTAGAGCACCCAGTTGAGCATGTCGGCCGACAGGCGCTCGCGGCCGGAGGCCAGGTGCTCGCCGCGGCAGAAGGCGGCAAAGTCGATCGGCTGCTCGCTTTGCGCGTGCCATTGGCGCAGCGTCGACACGCGCTCGGTGCCGTGGCCCGGCACGATGAAGTCGAACGCGGTGGCGATCACGCGCTCGGCCGGCAGCCAGCGCCGGCCCGCGCCGTCGGCCTGCACGCGGCCACCAAAGCCGACGAACCAGCGCAGCTCGGGGCGGTGAATCTCCCACGGGTTGCCGCGCTTCAGCCAATCGTCGGGCGTCTCGACCTGCCGGCCACCGGCGATGGCTTGCGCGAACATGCCGTACTGGTAGCGCACGCCGTAGCCGAACGACGGCAGGCCGAGCGTGGCGAAGCTGTCGAGAAAGCACGCGGCCAGCCGGCCGAGGCCGCCGTTGCCGAGCGCGGCATCGGCCTCGCGCTCGAGCACGTCGGGCAGCGGCGTGCCGGCTTGTTGCGTCGCCTCACGCAGCGCGTTGTCGAGGCCGAGCGCGGCCACGGCGTTGCCGAGCGCGCGGCCCATGAGGAACTCCATGCTCAGGTAGTGCACGCGGCGCGCTGATCTGTTGGCGCGGTCGGCCGCTTGCGTGGCAGCCCAACGTTCGGCGAGCAGTTCGCGGCTGGCATGCGCTGCCGCCCAGAGCAGCGCCTCGGGGGACGGCGCATCGCCCGCATCGGCGCGTTGCGAGAGCTCGCGCTGCACGATCTGTTGAAACGCGCTGGCCAGCTTGGCGGGGGTTTTCTTGACGGTAGTGGTCATGCGGGGATCATCGGTGAGGGGCCGTTGAACGTTCGAGGTTCGGGCCGGGGCCCGACGCGGCGGCGCTTTTTTGGTGGCCGGGCGTGCAGGAGCAACAATGGATTTTGACTTCGAAACCATGTAGTAGTCCTACATCGGGTTAACCCGAAAAATAGGTCAAGCCTTTGATTTCATTGAACTTTATTGTTCATGTCCGCGAGGAGGTGGCGTTGTGAAAGCGCGTCTGCCTTTGTATATTCTCTACAAACAGGAGGCAAGCCGAGTGGCCAATGTGGAACTGTGCGGCGTTCAGAAGGCGTTCGGCGATGTGCAGGTGCTGCGCGACATCGACCTCGAAGTCCGCGACGGCGAGTTCATGGTTTTCGTCGGGCCGTCGGGCTGCGGCAAGAGCACGCTGCTGCGCACGATCGCGGGTTTGGAAGACATCACCGGCGGCACCTTGTCGATTGGCGGGCGGGTTGTCAACGACATTCCGCCGGCCGAGCGCGGCATCGCGATGGTCTTCCAGAGCTACGCGCTGTACCCACACATGGACCTGTTCGAGAACATGGCCTTCGGCCTCAAGCTCGCGAAGATGCCCAGGGCCGAGATCGATGCCGCGGTGAACAACGCCGCGAAGATCCTGCACATCGACCACCTGCTGCAACGCAAGCCGAAAGACCTGTCCGGCGGCCAGCGCCAACGCGTGGCCATCGGCCGCGCGATCGTGCGCAAACCCGAGGTCTTCCTCTTCGACGAGCCGTTGTCGAACCTCGACGCCGCCCTGCGCGTGAAGATGCGCT
Organism: uncultured Burkholderiales bacterium; assembly: GCA_902826345.1. Taxonomy (GTDB): domain Bacteria; phylum Pseudomonadota; class Gammaproteobacteria; order Burkholderiales; family Burkholderiaceae_C; genus CADEEN01. The sequence goes on from CADEEN010000019.1 coordinate 5,002, forward strand.
ACGAGTTCGCCAAGCTGCACGAGGAGCTGAAGACGACGATGATCTACGTGACGCACGATCAGGTCGAGGCGATGACGCTGGCCGACCGCATCGTGGTGTTGTCTGCTGGCCGCATCGAGCAGGTCGGCTCGCCGCTCGAGCTGTACGAGCATCCGCGCAACCTGTTCGTCGCCGGCTTCATCGGCAGCCCGAAGATGAATGTTCTCGAAGGCATGGTCAGCGCTGTTAGCAAGAGCGAGGCCACGGTGCGGCTCGGTGGCGGCGGCAGCGTGCGCTGTTTGGTCGATGCGTCGCGCGCGAAAGTGGGCGACAAGGTCACGCTCGGCATCCGGCCGGAGCACTTCGTCGTCGGCGGCAATGAGAACGCGTTGCCGACGGCGGTGACCTTCGTCGAGACGCTCGGCTCGGCGACGGTGGCCTACTGCGACTACCCGGGCCTCGCCGAGCCGCTGACCTGCGAGCTCGATGGCCGCGTGCGGCCGAAGAACGGCGCTTCGGTCGCGCTGTCGGTGCCGGCCGAGGCCTGCTACCTGTTCGACGCCGACGGCCAGGCCTTCACGCGGCTGGCGCCGGGGCTGGTGGAACAACGGGCCGCATGACACGGCGGTCTTTGATTGCTGCCGCGTTGGCACTGGCAGCGGTGTCCCCACTTGCCGCGGCACAGCAGCCACTGCGCCTGCTCGTCTGGATCAACGGCGACAAGGGCTACAACGGTTTGCAGAAAGTCGGCGACGCGTTCGAGAAGATCAGCGGCGTGCAGGTCGTCGTGCAGCACCCGGAAGCCGCGCCCGACAAGTTCCAGGCCGCGGCCGGCGCGGGCAAGGGCCCGGACATCTTCTGCTGGCCGCATGACCGCGTGGGTGAGTGGGCGAAGTCGGGATTGATCGTGCCGGTGCGTCCGGGCAAGAAGATCCGCGACGAGATCGAAGACTCGACGTGGGACGCGTTCACCTGGAACGGCCAGCTCTGGGGCTACCCGTTGTCGATCGAGGCCATCGGCCTGATTTACAACAAGGCGCTGGTGAAGACGCCGCCGGCCACGTTCGATGACGTGATCGCGCTCGACAAGACGCTGGCCAAGGACGGCAAGAAGGCCATCCTCTGGGTCCACAGCCAGAGCTTCTTCACCTTCCCGCTGCTTGCCGGCGCCGGCGCCACCGTGTTCGGCCGCGATGCGAAGGGCGGCTACGACGCGAAGGTCAGCGGCATCAACAACGACGGTGCACAGAAAGGCGCGCAGATGCTGCAGCGCCTGGTCAAAGAGGGCCTGATGCCCGCCAACGTGAAGTACCCCGACATGGAGTCGCAGTTCGCCGCCGGCAAGACGGCGCTGATGATCAACGGCCCCTGGGGATGGGACAACGTGCGCAAGGCGAAGATCGATTTCGGCGTGGCGCCGATTCCTGCGGTCGTGCCGGGCCAGCCGACGAAGCCGTTCGTCGGCGTGCTCGGCTGCATGATCACCGCGCCGTCGAAGCTGAAAGACATCGGCCGCGAGTTCATCGAGAACCACCTGCTGAAGATCGACAGCCTGAAGACCATCTCGGCCGACGTGGCGCTCGGCACGCCGGCCAACAAGGCCTACTTCGCTGAGTTGTCGAGCGACCCGAACATCGCCGCGACGATGGCCAACGCGACGGCCGGTGAGCCGATTCCGAACATTCCCGAAATGGGCCGCGTGTGGCCGGCGCTCGACGCGGCGTTCGAGGCGATCACGCAGGGTCGGCAGTCGCCGAAAGAAGCGCTGGATGGCGCGGCGGCGCGCGTCTTGGCGAAGTAGGCCTGCCATGCTCGCGCGCATGATCATCTTCGTTTCGTCGCTCGCCCTGCTGTGGCTGGTCTATGGCCTGTTCACCGCCGGACAGCCGCTGTTGGCCGTCGGTGCGCTGGCCTTCGGCGGCACGGCGATCGCGATCTACGGCAGTGCGAAGTCGCTCGCCTGGCGCTATCTGTTCCCCGGCGTCGCCGGCATGTTGCTGTTCGTCGCCTTTCCGCTGCTGTACACGGTGCAGATCGGCTTTACGAACTACTCGTCGGCGAATCTGTTGGAGTTCGAGCGGGCGCGAGAGTACCTGCTGTCGCAGACGATCGCCGACGAGGCGAATGCGTACGACATGACGGTGCAGCGCGATGGCACCTCGTACCGGCTGCAACTCACTTCACGCGAAAGCGGTGCGCGCTTCGTGACGGCGCCGATCGAAGGCGCAAACGCGCCGCTCGCGCTGCAACCTGCCACGTCCGGTCCCGGTACGCCGCTCGCGCTGCGCGACGTGATCGCACTGCGCAACGCACTTCAAACGTTGAAGCTGCAAACGCCTGACGGTAGGACCTTGTCCTACGCTGGCCTGCGCGAATTCGCGCCGCTGCAGCCGGTGTGGACTGTCAAGCCGGATGGTTCGCTCGTGCAAACGGCAACCGGGAATGTCTACATACCCAACCGCAGCACCGGCTTCTTCGAAACCGCCGACGGCGAGCGCGTCTCCCCCGGATTCAAAGTCGGCATCGGCTTCTCCAACTACAGCCGCATGCTGTTCGACGCCGACTTCCGCAGCCCGTTCGTTTCGATCTTCATCTGGACCGTCGTCTTCGCCGCACTCACCGTCGTCTTCGCCGGCGGCCTCGGCATGACGCTCGCCGTGCTGCTGAACTGGGACGCGCTGCCGCACAAGACGCTGTACCGCACGCTGCTGTTCCTGCCGTACGCGGTGCCGGGCTTCATCTCGATACTCGTCTTCAAGGGGCTGTTCAACCAGAACTTCGGCGAGATCAATGCGATCCTGAATGCGCTGTTCGGCATCCGCCCGGCGTGGTTCGCCGACCCGCTGCTGGCCAAGGTGATGCTGCTCATCGTCAACACCTGGCTCGGCTTTCCGTACTTCATGATCTTGTGCACCGGGCTGATCAAGGCGATCCCGGCCGATCTGTACGAGGCCAGCGCGATCGTCGGCGCCAAGCCGCTCGACAACTTCTTCAAGATCACCGCGCCGCTGATCCTGAAGCCGCTGACGCCGCTGCTGATCGCCGCGTTCGCCTTCAACTTCAACAACTTCGTGCTGATCCAACTGCTCACCGAAGGCCGGCCGGACTTCCTCAACACCAAGCTGCCGGCGGGCACGACCGACATCCTCGTCAGCTACACCTACCGCATCGCCTTCGTCGATGCGGGGCAGAACTTCGGTCTCGCCGCGGCCATCTCGACGATCATCTTCGCGCTGGTGGCGTTGATGGCGCTGCTGCAGTTGAAGGCAACGCAGAAAGGCAAAGCGTAGTGGCCCTCGTCGTCGGCAAGAACCAACGCTGGCGTGTTCTCGCAGCGCAAGGTTTTCTCTGGGCGCTGATCGCGATCACGCTTTTCCCGTTGCTCGCGATCATCAGCATCTCGCTGCGCCCCGGCAACTTCGCCACCGGCTCGCTGATCCCCACCGAGATCAGCCTCGATCACTGGAAGCTGGCGCTCGGCATCGCCATCACCAACGCCGACGGCACGGTGACGCCACCGCCCTTCCCCGTGCTGCTGTGGCTGTGGAACTCGGTCAAGATCGCGGCGATCTCGGCGGCGCTGATCGTCATCATCTCCACCACCGCCGCCTACGCCTTCGCGCGTCTGAAGTTCGGCCGCAAGCAGACGATCCTGAACGCGATGTTGATCCTGCAGGTGTTCCCGGTGGCCGTGGCGCTCGTCGCCATCTACGCCATCTTCGACGGCATCGGCAACCACCTGCCGTGGCTCGGTGTCGAGACGCATGCCGGCCTGATCGTGGCCTACCTCGGCGGCGTGGCGACGCACATCTGGACGATCAAGGGCTACTTCGACACCATCCCGGCGGAGATCGAAGAGAACGCCAAGGTCGATGGCGCGACGCATTGGCAGGCCTTTCGCCTCGTGCTGCTGCCGATGGCCGTGCCCATCCTGGTCGTCGTTTTCGTGCTCGCCTTCATCGGCGTCATCATCGAGTACCCGGTGGCCTCGGTGCTGCTGCGCGAGGAGCCGAACCTGACGCTCGCCGTCGGCAGCAAGTTCTTCCTCTACGAGCAGAAGTATTTGTGGGGCGACTTCGCGGCGGCCGCCGTTCTCTCCGGCCTGCCGATCACCCTCGTGTTCCTCTTCGCACAACGATGGATCGTCTCCGGCCTGACCGCCGGCGGCGTCAAAGGATGAAGACTCTTTCCTGGATTGCCGTGGCCCTTCTGGCCACGAGCGCAAATGCCCAAACCACGATGAACCACGCCAACCGCTACGACAAGCCACTTGCCGGCGTGTTCGAGAAACGCGAAGCCGATTGGCGCAACGGCGCCATCGTCTATCAGGTGCTGGTCGATCGCTTCGCGCCGAGCGCGAATCTCGATGCCAAGCGCGCGCTGTACCCCGCGCCGAAGAAACTGCGCGACTGGAAGGAAGAACCCCGGCGCGGCACGTACCTGGAAAACGAAAAACTCTGGAGCCACGAGATCGACTTCTGGGGCGGCGACATCGCCAGCACGATGGGCAAGCTCGACCACGTGCAGCAGCTCGGCGCCGACGTGCTCTACCTCAACCCGATCGTGCTGGCCTACACCAACCACAAGTACGACGCGCTCGACTACAACGCCATCTCGCCCGAGTACGGCACGCGCGACGACGTGAAGCGGCTGGCCGCGGCGGCAAAGCAGCGCGGCATGAAGCTCGTGCTCGACGGTGTCTTCAACCACATGGGCCGCAACTCGCCGAAGTTCAAGCAGTCCGAGAGCAACCCGAAGAGCCCGTACCGCAACTGGTTCGTCTTCGGCAAGGACTACAAGGGCGGCGCGCGCACCTGGTGGAACGCGCAGAACCTGCCCGAGCTGAACTTGGAGAACAAGGCGGTGCGAGACCACCTCTGGGCCGCGCCGGATTCCGTCGTGCGCTCCTACCTGCGCGACGGCGTCGATGGCTGGCGCCTGGACGTCGCCTTCGACATCGGCTTCAACCACCTCGAAGCGCTGACCAAAGCGGCGCATGCCGAGAAGAAAGGCTCGCTCGTCGTCGGCGAGATCCCGAACTACCCGCGCGAGTGGTTCCCGTCGGTCGATGGCGTGATGCACTTTGGCCTGCGCAAGCTGATGATCGCCACCGCCAACCGCGAGATCGATGGCCCGACGTTCCAGCGCATGGCCGCGCGCATGGTGGGCGATGCGGATTACGAGCACATGTTGAAAAGCTGGCTCTATCTCGACAACCACGACACCTTCCGGCTGGCGACCACGGTGCCCGACGCCAAGGCGCGCAAGCTCACGCAGGTCTTGCAATTCACGCTGCCCGGCGCGGTGAACCTCTACTACGGCACGGAGGTCGCGATGGAAGGCGGTGACGACCCGGAGATGCGCGGCCCGATGCGCTGGGACCGCGTCGAGCAGAACCATCCGGACCTCGCGTGGACGAAGCAGCTCGTGTCGATGCGCAAGGCCAACCGCGCGCTGCGCGTCGGCAACTTCCGCACGGCGGAGGCCAGCGGCAACGTGATCGCGTTCGAGCGCTACACGGACAAGGCCGGCGACACGGTCCTGGTGCTGATCAACCCCGCGATGACGGAGCAGCAAACGACCGTGCTCGTCGCCAACTCGAAGTTGATGGACGGCGACAACCTGGTCGATCAGCTGAGCGCGAAGGTGTTCAAGTTGCAGGGCTCGATGGTCGAGACCAAGTTGCCGGCGCAGACGGCACTCGTTCTCAAGCCGAAGCTGACGACGCCCGACGGCTACAGCAACTACAAACGAGTTCAATGAGGCGTCGCTTCGCCGCGCTCGCTTGGTTGGTTGCGAGCGGTGCGCATGCACAACCCGCCTGCGCAACCGACCCGCTCGGCGGCCGTGCGCTCTACCTCCGTGGCAGCTTCAATAGCTGGAGCGCGGCCGATGCGCAGCGCTTCACCTGGGCCTGCAGCCGCTACGAGCTCGTCACGCGCATCAACGGCGAGCACCAGTTCAAGCTCGGCGACGAAGGCTGGAGCGCCGATGCGGACTTCGGCGCGGATGCCGCAGACGGCACGCGCGTCGCCTTGAAAGGCCGCGAGTTCAAACGCGTCTTCAACGGCACGCAACGGATCACCCTCACCATGACTGACCCGAGAAATCCGCAGCTCCGTATCGAAGCCTGCCCCGTCGATGCAGCGCCGCTCGGCGCGACGACTCTGTTCTTGCGCGGAACGATGAACAACTGGGCGGCGCTCGACGACGCGGCGTTTCAGTTTTCTTGCGATGCCTACTACCTGAACATCAACGTCAGCGGCCGCCAGGAGTTCAAGATCGCCGACGCCGCGTGGAAAGACGCCACGAGCTACGGCGCCGGTCAGGGGGCGTATCTGAAAGAAGGCGGCCCGTCGATCGAGCGCGTGTTTTCCGGCGAGCACACGCTGCGCCTGGCCTGGGCGGGAGGACGGCCCGAGTTGTCGGTCGGCGCGAAGACCTTTGCCGATCCGCGCGCCGCCGCCGTTACCGACCCGGTGGCACGCAGCATCGCTTTCGATTCGCGCGCCGAGCAGCACAAGCAACCGTTCGGCGCCGTGGTGGCAGGCACGACGATGACCTTCGCCGTCGATGCACTGCCCGGCGTCGACAGGATGGCGCTCGTCGTCGAGAAGCGCCGGCTCGAAGGCAATCAGGAGGTGCTCGAGTACAGCGAGGTAGCGCGCGTGCCGATGAGCATGAACACCCGACAGAGCAAGCAGCAGTGGACGGCCACGCACCGCTTCACCGACGTCAGCGTATACGGCTACTGGTTCGAAGCCGAGATCAGCGGCAGGAAGTACGCATATCAGAACAACCGCAACCCGCTGCACTGGACGCGAGAGAAAGGCACCGGCGGCATCGGCGAAGTCGGCGAGTTGCCGACAGCCGCCAGCGCGATCCGCCGCTTCCGGCAAACGGTGCACGCCGCCGACTTCAAGGTGCCCGAGTGGGCGGCCGACGTCATCTACTACTACGTCTTCCCCGAGCGCTTTCGCAACGGCGACAAAGAGAACGACCCTCGCCCCGGCCGCCACAAGTACAAGAATCACGGCGTCGAATTACACAAGATGTGGACCGAAAAGCCGTTTCGCCCCGGCAGCGGCGACGCCGGCGACGCCGTCTTCAACAACGACTTCTTCGGCGGCGACCTGGCCGGCATCATCGACAAGCTCGACTACATCAAGGCGCTCGGCGCAAACACGCTCTACATGACGCCGGTGTTCAAGGCGCCCTCGAACCACAAGTACGACACGGACGACTTCCGCCAGATCGACCCGGCCTTCGGCAGCAACGCCGATTTCGAGCGCCTGACGAGCGAAGCGAAGAAGCGCGGCATCCGTGTCATCCCCGACACCAGCCTGAACCATGTCGGCAGCGACTCGATCTATTTCGACCGCTTCGGCAACCACGCCGAACAAGGCGCGTTCGAAGGCGGGCGCATCAACACCGCGTCGCCGTACGCGTCATGGTTCAGCTTCGACGCGACGCAGAAAGACGCCGACAAACAATACAAAGGCTGGGTCGGCATCAACGACCTGCCTGAGCTCGACAAGTCATCGCCGGCCTGGCGCAACTTCGCCTACAAGGACCGCGACTCGGTGATGAAGACCTGGCTCGACCGCGGCGCCGCGGGCTGGCGCATGGACGTCGCGCCGTGGGTTCCCGACGACTTCTGGCGCGAATGGCGCAGCGAAATCAAGCGCCACCGGCCGGATGCCCTGACCGTTGCCGAGGCCTGGTTCGACTGCAGCAAGTACTTCCTCGGCGACATGTTCGACTCGACGATGAACTACATCTTCCGCAACGCCGTGCTCGAGTACGCGGCCGGCGGCAAGGCGGGCGACCTCGTGGCGAGCCTGGAAGCGATCCGTGAGGCCTATCCGCCGCAAGCCCACGCGGCCTTGATGAACCTGCTGTCGACGCACGACGCCGCACGCGCGCTGCACCAGTTCGGCTACCGCGAGGAGACGAAGGACACCGCGGCCATCGCACGCGCCAAACAACGCCTCTTGCTCGCCGTCTTCCTGCAGATGACTTACCCCGGCGCACCGACGATCTACTACGGCGACGAGGTCGGCGTCACCGGCGGCGACGATCCCTACAACCGTGCGACTTATCCGTGGGCGGACGAAGGCGGTCAGCCCGACAACGCGTTGCTCACCGAGTTCAAGAAGCTCACGAAGCTGCGCACCGATCACGCCATCCTGCGCCGCGGCAAGCTGCTCGCGCCGCTGCACGTGGACGAGCACGTGGTCGTCTTTGCGCGCGAGCATGAAGGCCAGTGGGCGCTGGTCGCGATCAACAACGGTGCCGTTGCGCACGCGGTCGAGGTGACGCTGCCGAGCGCGGCGGCGCCGCACTTTCCCGACGCGCGCAACGGCCGCCTCGGGCTCGACGTGCCGGCGCTGTTCGGCGTCGTGCGCTTCAGCCGCTGAGGAACTCGACCTTCGTCGCGATCAGCTTGCGCCCGCTGACGCTGCCCGTCACCCGGACACGGCGCGTGTCGGCCAGGTCGGTCGCCGCGCCGTTGACGAACGCCGCCGACGTGGCGTCGATCGTCACGCCACGCACGCGGAAGTCGGCGATCGACGTGTAGTCGCTCAGCGCCCCGCTGAGCACGAACACCACCGGCTGCCCCGGCAGGCTGCGCGCCACCGACTTGGCGTTGAGCGTACCCGCCACCAGCGAGCCGATGACTGCGACGCGCTGGCCGTCGGTCGTCACCACGCCTTTGTTGTTGGCGCTCGTGGCATTGACCGAGACGCCTTCGAGCTTGAAGGTCGGCCCCGCGACCCAATCGGTCGTGACGCCCTCGGCATAGACGAAACCCAGGTTCTCCGGCAGCGGCTGATCGCTCGTCATGCGCTCGACGCGCCACGGCTGGCCGGCCACCGGCGCGGCCGGCGACGACACGCGCACCACCTGGCCGTTGGCCAAGGCCTGGCGCAAGGTGAGCGCAGCGGCGTCGTAGCGCACGGCCTGCCGCCCCACGGTCAGCGTTCGCGCGGCGGTGTCGATGTTGGCGACACGCCCGCGCAGTTCCACCGGCTTGCGCGCGCCTTCCGACAAGCGTTCGATGCGGCTGGCCTCGACGGTGCCAAAGGCCGCGCCGAGCGGGCCGTGCACTTCGACGACATCGCCTTCGGCGATGGCGGCGGCGGTGTCGGCACCCTCGATCACCGTGGCCGCGTTGTCATAGCGCGCGGTCGACTGCAGCACCGTCACCGTGAAGCCGCCGCCATCGACGGCGCTGACGACGCCGCGTGCGGCCGGCCGCACGCGGATGGTGTCTGCAACGGCGGTGCCCGCGGACTCGTCGACCACGCCGCTGACCTCGAGCCACATGCCCAGCCGCAATGCGTCGTCGCCGAGCGGCGTGCCGAAGCCGTCGATGAGGGTGGCGTTGGCGCGTTCGTAAGCAACGCCGTTGACCGTCACCGTCGTGTCGGCAATGCCGGTGGCCACACCGACGTTGACGGTGTTGTTGTCCTTGCCCGACGGGCCGGTGCCGTCGGTGCCGACACCCCCGCACGCGGCAACGAGCAGGCCACACACGACGATGAGCGTCTGCAACAGGGACTTCACGAATCACTCCTTTGACTTGCGGCGCGTCGTTCTTGCGCTGCGCACGCGCACCGGCGCATCGGCTCGCTCGGCCGGCGCGATGTAGCTGAACAGGCCGATGCGCATGCGCCAAGCGTTGTCGGGCGCTTTGTCGTCGAGATCAACCAGGGTTTGCAACTTCTGCGTCAATTCGGGCGCGGTTTGCAGCCACATCTGCTTGGCCAGGTCGGCCGCGCGCTGCGCCGAATGCTGTGTCAGGCCGTCGGCGAACACGGCTTGCTCGAACAACGGCCGCGGCTGCGTCAGCAGGTTCACCAGCACCGCCGACAGGTGATCGGCGACGTTGGCGCCACCGATGGCCACCAGCGAGTCCCACGAGCGATCGGGTGCGTTCAGTCGGCCGCGCAGCAGCACGTGCTCGCCGTCTTCCTCGGCCGCACCGATGCGCACCAACTCGTCGAGCAAAGGCCGCGGGTGCACGTCTTTCGAGACCGAGGCCGCGAGGCTGGCAAAACTCGGCTGGCCCGGCGGCGCCGTGCGCGACAGCCGCAGCGGCTGGCCTCGTTTGTCGCAGTAGTGCGGATCGCTGATCCAGCGCGCCCGCACCTGTGCCGCCAATGAGACCTTCGGCGCTGGTTGACCACCCGTGTCGCCGTCGAGCAGCCGCTGCACCTCGCGCCGCCGCAAGCCGGTGGCCACGCTCAGGGTGCTCACCGACGGCAACTTGCCCTGTGCGGCGAAGGCGCGCGCGCCGGCGCGCACGAAGGCGGCCTTCAACAGCTCCTCGGCGCGCGCGTGGCGCAGGCCGCGCGAAAGCAGCAAGCCGGCCAGCGGCTCGAGCACCGCCAGCGCGGCGTCGAGCGTGGCCCGGTCGGCGTCGTCCGGGGTGGGGGTGCTGTTCATGAGAAGTGCATTACGCCCATATCGTGACACAACGCCAACCCCCATGAACAGTGGGCACGCCGGTGAATTTCGCACGAAGCACGGCGCGGCAGCCGTAAAGACATGCAAAGCCGCTTGCGCAGCCCTGAGCGCCGCCGCTAGTCTTGAAGTGTGAAATGCACTTTCTGCGACAAGAACCCAACGCCCAAGGAGGTCCAATGAGATCGAGCCACCGTTCATCGCGCCCTGTCGAGCCGTTCGCCAGAGTTGCCCTGGCCGCCGTGTTGGCCGCCTCGCTGACCGCCTGCGGCGGCAGCAACAGCAGCAGCCCATCAGGCAACGAAACGCCCGCGGACACCACGGATTACAGCAAGCTGCCCGGCGCCAACGCCAACGCGCAGATCCTGGCCGAGCAGGTCGATGAGGCCAAGGCGGCGGGCACGCCCGTCACCTCGCTGCCCGCGCAACTGCCCGAAGCCTCGGCGGCGCGCTTTCTCAATCAAGCCACTTTCGGCAGCACCGAAGCGGAGACTGCGTCGGCACAGCAACAGTGGCGCAGCGGCTGGCTGCAGGCGCAGTTCGCCTTGCCGGCAGCGCGCACGCACTGGGACCGCGTGGCGGCCGATCAGGCCGCCTACCTCGCCGAAGACCCGACGCGCGATCCCGCCAACATCACGAACGCGGTCTGGGACTGGTCGGTGTGGGAGGCCTACATCAGCGCGCCCGACCAACTGCGAAAGCGCGTCGGCTATGCGCTGTCGCAAATCATGGTGGTGTCGATGGACGGCTTGGCGCTGGGCCCGTCGAACAATTCGCGCGCAGCGGCGGCCTATGTGGACTGGCTCGAGAAAGGCGCCTTCGGCAACTTCCGCCAGTTGCTCGAAGACGTGTCGCTGTCGCCGGCGATGGGCTACTACCTCTCGCACCGCGGCAACCGCAAGGCCGACTACCCGAACAACGACACCACGCAGCCGCCGATCCGCGTGCCCGACGAGAACTACGCGCGCGAGGTGATGCAGCTGTTCACGATCGGCCTGGTTGAGTTGAATGCCGATGGCACGCTCAAGCTCACCAACGGCCAGCCGACGGAAACCTATGGCGAGGACGACGTGCGCGGCCTGGCGCGTGTCTTCACAGGCTGGGACTTCATCGCCCGCACCAACCCGGACTGGCCACGCACGCCAATGCAGCACATCGCGTCGCGCCATTCGTTGGAAGAAAAAACCTTCCTGGGCGTGACCATTCCGGCCGGCACCGACGGCCCGACGAGTCTGAAGATCGCCCTCGACACGCTGTTCAACCACCCGAACACCGCGCCCTTCATCAGCAGCCAGTTGATCCAGCGCCTGGTGACGAGCAACCCGAGCCCGGCCTATGTGGGCCGCGTCAGCGCGAAGTTCGCCGACAACGGCCAGGGCGTGCGGGGCGACATGAAAGCCGTCGTCACCGCGGTGCTGAACGACAGCGAAGCGCGCACACCTTTGAACATCGCGCAGCCCGCGCCGTCGTGGGGCAAGCTGCGCGAGCCGGTGCTGCGCTACACGACCTTCGCGCGCAACTTCGGCGGCACCTTCAATGGCGAGATCTGGCGCATCGGCGCGCTGTCGGACCCGGCCACCGCGCTCGGCCAGAGCCCGCTGCGCTCGCCGTCGGTGTTCAACTTCTACCGGCCGGGCTACGTGCCGCCGAACAGCGGCATCGCAGGCGCCAAGCTCGTGGCGCCGGAGTTCCAGATCAGCACCGACACCTCGCTGCCGGGCTACCTGAACTTCATGAACAAGCAGCTCGTCAACCCGAACGGCGGCCTGGCCTTCAACTACGACGCCGAGCTGGCGCTGGCGGGCGACCCCGCCGCACTGGTCGCCCGCCTGGATCGCCGTCTCACCAACAGCGCGATGAGCAGCGCCACGCGCGATGAGATCGTGACCACGGTGACGGCACTGCCGTCCGCAACCGCCGCACAGAACCTCGCCCGCGTGCGCACGGCGATCCTGATGACGCTGGCCTCGCCCGAGTTCGTGATTCAGAAGTAAGGAGGACAAGATGAAAACCATTCACAGCACTGCGTCACGCCGCGAGTTTCTGCGCCGCGCCGGCGCCTTTTCGGCAATGGGCGCCGCCGCGCCGTGGGCCTTGAACCTCGCCGCGTCGGCCGCTGCGTCGGCGCAGACGGCCGGCGAGGACTACCGCGCCCTCGTCTGCGTCTTCATGTACGGCGGCAACGACAACCACAACACCGTCGTGCCGTTCGACCAAACCACGCACGACCAGTACGCCGCCATCCGCACCAGCATCGCGCTGCCGCGCGCAGAGCTGACCGCCACCGAGCTCGTGCCGGCCAATGCCTGGACCAATGGTCGGCAGATGGCGCTGCACCCCGCGCTCGCGCCGCTGAAAACGCTGTTCGATGCGGGCCACCTCGCCGTGGCGATGAACCTGGGCACGCTGACGCGCGAAGGCACCACGCTGGCCGACTACAAGGCCCGCCGCGGCCTGCCGCCCAAACTGTTCTCACACAACGACCAGCAATCGGTCTGGCAATCGTCGCTGGCCGAGGGCGCATCCACCGGCTGGGGCGGCCGCATGGCCGATCTGCTGGCGGCCGACAACGGCGCCGCGGCCACCTTCACCAGCATCTCGGCCGCCGGCAACGCGGTTTTCATGTCGGGCCAGGACGTCGTGCAGTACCAGGTCAGCGCAGGTGGCTCGGTGCAGGTCAATCCGGTCTTCGGCTCGGCGGCCGCAACCGAGGCCGTGAAACGCATGATGCAGCGCTCGAGCACGCACCTGTTCGAAGAGGACCACGCGGTGATTGCACGGCGCTCGATCGCCGCCGATGCCCAGGTGCGCGCAGCGCTTGCCGGCGTTGCCGAGCCGACCTTTCCTGCGACGGGGCTGGGCGCGCAGTTGAAGATCGTCGCCCGCCTGATCGCCGCGCGCCAGGCGCTCGGTGTCAAGCGCCAGGTGTTCTTCGTCTCGCAAGGCGGCTTCGACAACCACGACGATCTGATCGAAAAGCACCCCGAGCTGCTCGGCAACGTGGCCGGCGCGATGAGCGCCTTCTACGCCGCCACCGAAGCGATGGGCGTGCAGAACCTGGTCACCACCTTCACCGGCGCCGACTTCGGCCGCACCCTGGCCAACAACGGCGACGGCTCCGACCACGGCTGGGGCAGCCACCACTTTGTCATGGGCGGCGCCGTCAAGCCGCGGACCTGGGTCGGCGCGCTGCCGACGATGTCAGTGAGCGAAGGGCCCGACAACGTCGGCGGCGGGCGGCTGCTGCCGGCCATCGGCGTCGATCAGCAGGGCGCCACGCTGGCGCGCTGGATGGGCGTGCCGGCCGACGCGATGAGCACGGTGGTCCCGAACATCGGCGCCAACACCACGCC
>CADEEN010000019.1:18813-21431 GCA_902826345.1 uncultured Burkholderiales bacterium
CGCCTACACGACGCGCGACCTCGGCTTCTTCTGAAATCGCTTGAACCTTCTCACGAAAGCCACCCGATGAAACTGATTGCGACCCTGCTCGTGATGTGCGCGCTGACGGCTGTCAGTTGCGCGTCGACGAGCACCCACGCCGACCAACCGCACATGCAGGCCGCGCTGCGCAGCTTGCAGGAAGCGCGCGCGCACCTCGCCAACGCCACGCACGACAAGGGCGGCCACCGCGTCGACGCGCTGCAGGCCGTGGACCGCGCCATCGCGCAAGTGCAGCGCGGCATCGACTTCGATCGACGCCACCTGTCGCCCGGCGAGAACAGGAAATAGCGGCGCAGATCGGCCCACGTCCGTTCGGATTGAGGTAGCGAAGTCCTTCCTCAGGGCGGTCGGGACAGCCGGGGTCGAGCACCGGGTCGCGTTCGTCTTGGCCCCACATGCGCCCGCCGCACCCTTACGTCATTTCACGTGGAGGTAGCCCCGGATGACAACGCGCGCACGCCACCCAGAATGTCCGCACCGAACGCTCGCGCCACAACCGAAGGACCTGCCATGCACCGACCGCCCGCCGCCACGACCCTGATTGCCTGCGCCGCTGCCCTTGCGCTGTGCGCCGGCGCCGCCCGTGCGCACGACGACGGCGCAGCCGGCCACTTCGGCACGCACAACGCGAAGCCGCGCTTCATCAGCAGCGCGATCACTTCGACCTACTACGTCGCCGGCGACTGCGCGGTGGTGGGCGCGTGGTGCGGCGAGTCGGGTGATGACCTGTTGACCGGCGGCCTCGGCGCCACCGGCTTGTTGCTCGCCGCGCCGGCGTTCGCCAACCCGCTCGCGCCGACGCCGGCCGAGCTGCGCCGCAACGCCATCCACGTCAACTACCGCGCGGTGCTCGACATCCTGCCCACGGGCGGCTACGGCACGCTGTACGGACCGAACGTGAGCAACGACGGCGTCGTCGGCACGGGCCAGGGCAAGATCGCCGGCTGGGAGCATCTGGCGTATGCCGGCGACGGCAACGTGACGCTGATGGTGCAGGTGCCGGCGAGCTTCGATGCGAAGCGCGCCTGCATCGTCACCGCCACGTCGTCGGGCTCGCGCGGCGTCTACGGCGCGATCGGCGCGTCGGGCGAATGGGGCTTGAAGCAGGGCTGCGCGGTGGCCTACACCGACAAGGGCACCGGCAACGGGCTGCACGATCTGACGACGAACACGGTCGGGCTGATCGACGGCGTGCGCGTTGATGCCACCACGGCCGGCGACGCCTCGCACTTCACCGCCGCGCTGTCTGACGCCGAGCGCGCGACGTTCAATGCCGCGACGCCGAACCGCATCGCCTACAAACATGCGCACTCGCAACGCAACCCGGAGGCCGACTGGGGCCGCAACACGCTGCAGGCGATCCGCTTCGCGTTCTACGTCTTGAACGAGCAGTACGGGCGCGTCGGCAGCGAAGGTCGCAAGCGTGTCGTGCTCGACCGCAAGAACACGCTCGTCATCGCCTCGGGCATCTCCAACGGCGGCGCGGCGGCGTTGGCGGCCGCCGAGCAGGACGTGAACGGCCTGATCGACGGCGTGGCCGTGACCGAGCCGAACGCGCAGCCGCGCAACGTCAAGCACCTGCGCATCGTGCAGGGCGGCGTGGAGCAGACGAACATCGGCAAGCCGCTGATGGACTACTTCAGCGTCGCCACGCTGCTGCAACCGTGCGCCGCGGCCTCATTGGCGGCGGCCGACAGCGCCGGCTACGCCTTCGTCGCCCTGTTGGCGCCGACGGTGATCTCCCAAGGCGCTACGCGCTGCGCCAGCCTCGTCGCCAAAGGCCTGGTCAGCGGCGCGACGACCGCCGAGCAATCGGCCGACGCGCGCGCCAAGCTGCGCGCCTACGGCTGGCTGGCCGACAGCGAGCCGCTGCAACTCTCGCACTACGCCTTCGCCACGCCGGCGATCGCGGTCACCTACAGCAACGCCTACGCGCGCGCCAGCGTCGCCGACAACCTGTGCGGCTTCAGCTTGGCCGCGAGCAACGCCACAGGCGACCCGGTGGTACTGTCAACGGCGGCGGCGGCCGGCAGCTTCGCCAACGGCAACGGCGTGCCGCCGACGGTCGGCGTGAACCTGATCTACAACGACGCCGCCAACAGCGCGACTCCTGGCGCCGGCAAGCGCGACCTGCTCGCCGCATCGCCGTCCACCGGTGCGCTCGACCTGGCGGCGGACGGCGCGCTGTGTCAGCGTGCCCTCGTCACCGGCAACGACCGCGTGGCGCGACGCGTGCAGCGCAACGTCGATGACGTGTTGCTGGACGGCAAGCTGCGCGGCAAGCCGACGCTGATCGTGCACGGCCGCGCGGATGCGCTGATCCCGGTCAACCACGCCTCGCGCGCGTACTACGGCGCGCACCGCATCGCCGACCGTCGCAGCGAGGCGAGCTACATCGAGGTCACCAACGCGCAGCACTTCGACAGCTTCCTCTCGTTCCCCGGCTACCCGGAGCGCTACCTGCCGCTGCACGTCTACCTGATCCGCGCGTTGAACACGATGCACGCGCACCTGACGCAAGGCGCGGCGCTGCCCCCGTCGCAGGTGGTGCGCACGGTGCCGCGCGGCATCGGCGC
>CADEEN010000020.1 GCA_902826345.1 uncultured Burkholderiales bacterium
AGCCGCGCGTCCAGAACGGGCCGCTGATGACGATGCACACGGCGCTGAAGAACACCGCGGCCAGCGCGAGGAACAAACCGAGGCGGTGGATGCCGAGCGTGCCGACCGAGTAGCCGATCAGGTCACGGAAAAACGTGTCTTCATGGTCGGGTGTCTTGACGACGTTGCCCTCGCCGGGGTTCGTCGACGACAGCACCAGACCGCCGTGCAGCGACAGCGCAAACGCCGTCGTGAAGAAGAAGGTGATCGCCAGCATGTGCGCCGGGTTGTAGTGGAAGTGCAGGTATTGGTAGCCGACGTTGCTCACCCAGTCGAGGTGGCTGAAGATGCCGTACGGAAAACCGTGACCCCAGGCGCCGAGCAACACCGGGCGGATCACGACGAGCGTGAAGTAGGCAAAGATCGCCATGCCGAAGGCGAACGGCACGTGCAGGCCCATGCCGAGCTTGCGCGCGATTTCCACCTCGCGCATCAGCCAGCTACCGAAGGCGCCGAGCGCGCAGATGGTGATGATCTGCCACAGGCCGCCTTCCTTCAGCGGCGCGAGTCCGAGGCCGTACTTCAGGTCCGGCGGCGCGATGTTGATCTGCCACAGGTTCCACGTCGGGCCGAGGGCCGCCGCGTAGAGGATCAGCGCCACGCCGAGGAAGGTGAAGAAGATCGTCGTCACGCCGAAGAAACCGACGTAGAACGGACCGACCCAGAAATCGAACAGGTCGCCACCGACCAGCGTGCCGCCACGCACCCGGTACTTGCGCTCGAAATTCAGCATGGCCATGACCGGCTCCTCATCATGAATTCTGGAGGGCAGACGAAGCGTGGTCTTCGATGACTCTCGGACCCCGCCCCGTCTTCCTCGTTTGCATCGACTGCCTTCGAATTACTTCTTGGGCATCGCTGCGTTCTGCTTCAACGACTGATTGGCGTTCGGGCCATCGAGCCAATTGAAGGTCGGCGTGGACAGCAAGACCAGATGGATCAAGACTGCCAAACCGAACAGGAAGATTCCCTGCGCGACCATCGCGCGAAGCGGGTCGAACAACTTCCAAACTCGCCACATAACGTGACCTCCTATTGAAGATGAGACATGAAGGTGTACACAGCCGCCTTCACGCCGCCGGTGACCGACTTGACGCTTTCGGCACCGGGCAACCAGGACCGCCACTGCATGCCGAGCGTCTGGCCGACGAGTGCGATGGCCAGAAACACCACGAAGGCCGGCGCGAAGATGACGAAGAAGGCCTTGCGGTCTTCCTTCGGCACCGTGGCCACCGACACCACCTGCTGCTTTGCTTGGATCATGTTCATGACAGTCCTCATTTCTTCATCTGCGTGCGGTTGCTAAAGCCAGGGCCGCCAGATCCAGACCAGGATGTGGGCCACCACGGCGATTGCCGTGAAACCCACGAACCCTTGGGTCCAGTACTGGTGGAATTCCTGGGCCTCTTCGTCGTTCAAGCCCGAGATCGAGCCTCTACGTTCAGCCATGTGAACCACTCCTTTTCGTGAATCGACCTTGCGGCCTTTGTTGCGCACGGCCCGCGCAATCTGGGCAGACGTGGCGGGAGGCCACGACGTTGGTGTGCAGCGGCGTGATGACGTTCATGTCGTCGCCTCCTGCTTGATTCCTGCGATGCGCGCCATAAGCTCGCGCGTGATGCGCTCGGCGCCGGCCACGCGCGCTGCGGCTTCGGCGCGGTCGCGCAGTTGTTTGGCCGCGCTGATCTGCACCAGCACCGGCTCGCGCTGCACGGCCTGCGCCAGCAGCGATTCGGCATCGGCGTCCCACGGCAGCGGCGCTTCGTTGCTTCGGGCCAGCGTGGCGTCGACCTTGTCCAACTCGGTGCCCAGCGGCAGGATGTGGAACAGCGCATCGAACAGCGCGTTGCAGAACTCCTGCACGAGGTAGGTCGCGCCGGCGTAGCCCATGAAGGGCGTGCCTGTCGCGCGGCGGATCACGGCGCCGGGGAACGAGGCGGGGATGTAGGTCGGCTTCGGGCCGTGGCCCTGCGCGCTCTCGGCGAGGTACATGCGCTCGTTGTAGGAGCCGAACATCACCAGCGGCGCTTGTTCGTGGCAGAGCTTGCGCACGGCGTCGTTGTCGGTCTTGGCACCGGGCTTTCGAGGGATCGCGAACTTGCACGGCAGGCCGAGCTCGTCTTCGAGGAAGTGGCGGATGCCGCGTGTGTAGGTTTCGTTGGCGACCACGGCGAAGCTCGCGGTGCCGAAGAAGTCTTGCGTGACGCTGCGCCACAGGTCCCAGATCGGCTTGATCGTGGTGTGCTTCTCGCGCTCGATGAAGGGCTCGGCATCGAGGCCGGTCAGCTTGCCGAGTTCGCGCAGGAAGGCCGTCGTGCTGTGCAGGCCGATCGGCGCTTGCAGGTACGGCCGGTCGAGCGCTTCGCACAGCGTGCGGCCGAACTCGCGATACAGGCAGATGTTGACATCGGCTTCGACCAGGCGCGACACGTCCATCAGGTGCGAGCCGAGCGGGAACACCATGTTCACATCGCAGCCGATGCCTTGCACCAGTCGGCGGATCTCGGCCAGATCGCTCGGGCCGTTGAACATGCCGTAGGACGGGCCGATGATGTTGACGCGTGGCTTCTCATCGTCCTTGCGAACGCGAGCCGGCACCTTGCGCAGACCGTACTGCTGCCACAGCCAGTAGATCGCGCGGTTCGCGGTCTGCCACTGGTCTTCGTCGATCGTGCGCGGCAGGAAGCGCTGGATCGCGGTGCCTTCAGGGGTGACACCGCCGCCGATCATTTCGGCGATCGATCCGGTGACGACGACGCTCGGCAGATCGGGGTCGAGCGCGGCGTGCGCGCGGCGCATCGCGCCTTCGGTGCCTTCGCGGCCGAGTTGCTCTTCGGCGAGACCGGTGACGACGATCGGCAGCTCATGCGGCGGCAGCGCGTCGGTGTAATGCAGCACCGAAGTCACCGGCAGGTTCTCGCAGCCAACCGGGCCGTCGATGACGACCTGCAGGCCCTTGATCGCGGTGAAAACGTACACCGCGCCCCAGTAGCCGCCTGCTCTGTCGTGATCGAGGACGAGCATCAGATCATCTCCTCGGCCTTGCGCTTCTTCGCCGCCTTTTCGAGTTGCCGGCGCGTGTCGGCGCGGAACTCGGGGCGAAGTTGCGGCGTGTCTTCCCAGACGCCGGCGCGATCACCCTTGCCGGTGTCGCCGAAGAACGCGCTCATGGCATCGAAGCGCGCCTGGTTGCCTAGCGCGGCGTTGACCACTTGCGCCAGCGAGCCTGCGCCCGCCGGTCCCATCAGCGGCCGCGCGGAAATCAGGTTCGTGAAATACAGCGACGGCGTGTTGGCTTGCTTGGCGGCCTGCACCACCGACGTCGTGCCGATCACCAGTTGCGGCTGGTACTCGCGCATCGCGGCGAGGTCCTGTTCGAGCGAGGCGCGGTATTGCACCTGCACGCCCTTGGCTTCGAGCCACTGGCAGTCCGCCGCGCTCCATGCGGTCTTCGGGCACGCGGTGCCGACATAGCGCAGATCCGCGCCAGACTCGATCAGCAAGCGCGCGACGAGCAGCTCCGAACCTTCGTAGCCCGACAGCGTGATGCGGCCCGTGATCGGCGTGCGCGCGAGCGCCGCTTGAATCGCCGGCAGCACGCGCTGCTTCGCTTCGCCGATCAGCGACGCTTCGACGTTTGCGGCGCGGCCGATCGCTTCCAACCAATCCGCCGTGCCATCGACACCCACCGGCGCCGAGCCCACGATCGGCCGGCCCGCAGCTTCGAACTCGCGGATGCTCGCCGTGTAGAACGGATGGATCGCCGCGACCACACGGCCGTCGAGCGCCGAATACAGCTCGCGCCATTCGCGCGTCGGCACCACAGGCCCTGCAGCCAATCCCATCGGGGCCAGCATCATGCCGATGCCGACCGGGTCGGCCGGGAACATCTCGCCGAGCAGCGTGACGGTCGGCTTGTCGGCGACGCGGTTCTTCGGCGCGGCGACAGGCCCGGCTTCGGCTTCGGCACGCGCGTAGCGCAGCATCGCGCCGGCCAAAACATCCTTCGCTTCGGCATGCGTCGGCACGCCGAAACCCGGCACGTCGATGCCGATGATGCGCACGCCGTTGATCTCTTTCGGCAGCAGTTGCAGCGGCACGCCGCTGGCCGTGGGCACGCACAGGTTGATGATGACGATGGCGTCGTAGTTCGCCGGATCAGCCTGTGCGTACACGGCTTCGCGGATGTCCTCGAACAGCTTGCCGGTGACCAGCGTCTCGCTGTTGAACGGCACGTAGCCGACGCTGCGGCGAGCGCCGTAGAAGTGGCTGGTGAAGGTCAGGCCGTAGACGCAGCACGCCGAGCCGGAAAGGATCGTCATCGTGCGGCGCATGCGCAAGCCCACGCGCAGCGAACCGAAGGCCGGGCACATGCTCTGCGGCTGGTCGTGCGGGCCCTTGGCTTCGACGGGGTAGTCGCGCGCGTATTGCTGCAAGGTGTCGCCCTTGCCAGCGGCGGCTGCCGCAGCGCGCATCTGCTCCTTGCCGCTGTGGCAAGCCGCGCCCTCGGCGGCGATCGGGATGATGCGGTCCGGCGCGTTCATGTCATGCCGCGTCGTAGATCACTTCGAGCGTCGGCTTGATGATTTCGCTCTTGCCGACCATGTCGAACAGCGTCGCCGGTTCCATCTTGAAATCGCGGCCCGTGACTTCCGCTGAGAACAGGCCGAGCAACTGGTCCTGCGTCTGCGGCTTCGGCCGCACCGGCGGCGCTTCGGCAACATTCGTGGCCAGCGTCTCGAACAAAGAGGCCCACTGCGTGCCGGGCTTGCCGATGATTTCGTAGCTGGCGCTCTTGCGACGGATGTCTTCGTGCGCGGGAATCGCGGCCAGCACCGGGATGCCGGCGCGCTCGGCAAAGGCCTGCGCCTCGCCGGTGCCGTCGTCCTTGTTGATCACCACACCCGCCACGCCGACGTTGCCGCCCAGCTTGCGGAAGTACTCGACGGCGCTGCAAACGTTGTTGGCGACGTAGAGCGACTGCAGATCATTGCTGGCGACGACGATGACCTTCTGGCACATGTCGCGCGCGATCGGCAGGCCGAAGCCGCCGCAGACCACGTCGCCCAGGAAGTCGAGCAGCACGTAGTCGAAGCCCCAGTCGTGGAAGCCGAGCTTCTCCAGCGTCTCGAAGCCGTGGATGATGCCGCGCCCGCCGCAGCCGCGGCCGACCTCGGGGCCGCCGAGCTCCATCGCATAGACGCCGTCGCGCTTGAAGCAGACATCGCCGATCTGCACCGGGTCGCCGGCGAGTTTTTTCTTCGACGATGTTTCGATGATCGTCGGGCAAGCCTTGCCGCCGAAGAGCAGCGAGGTCGTGTCGCTCTTCGGATCGCAACCGATCAGCAGCACCTTCTTGCCCTGCTGCGCCATCATGTAGGACAGGTTGGCGAGGGTGAAGCTCTTGCCGATGCCGCCCTTGCCGTAGATGGCGATGATCTGCGTCGTCTTTGCCGCCGGCGATGTCTTGTGCACAGGATCGGGCTCGATCGCGGCTTCAGCGCGCAATTGCTCGCGCTGGATGAACTGGATCGTTGCTTCGGTCATGCGTTGCCCCTCCAATCGAGAACCATCTTCAGACAGCCGGTGTCGGCGAACGCGGTGCGGTACGCGCGCTCACAGTCGCTTGCCTCGGCGTGGTGGGTGATCAGGCCGCCCAACGGCAGGAAGCCGCTCTCGGCCAGTTCGCGCACGGCGAGCATGTCGGCCGGTTTCCATTCCGCCGCGGTGCGGATCTGCGCTTCGCGCATGAAGGCCGGAGGGAACGAGAACTGGAGCGGCTGGCTGTAGAAGCCGGCGAGCACCACTTCGCCGCCGGGGGCCAAGCGCGAAATCAAGCGATCGAGGATCTGCGAATCGCCGCTCACGTCGTAGATCGACTTGTAGTTCCTGCGCTCGTCTTCGTCGGGATGAATCACGCGGTAGCCGTCGGCGCCGCCGCAACGCTCGGCGCAGGTGTCCCACACCGTCGGCGCGGGGAAGTCGGCGAGCACCGTCATGCGTGCCAGCAGGCGGCCGAGCACACCGTGGCCGACGATCAGATCGGGCGGCACGATCGGGTCGCGTTTGCCGCCGCCGGCAACGGCGTGGTAGGCGGTGGCGGCGAGTGCCAGCAGCACCGCGCTCTCGCCGAGTTCGTCGCTGACCTTGAAGATGCGTTGCCCCGGCACGACGAGCCTCGACGCGGCGCCGCCGAACAGGCCGCGCACCTCGCCGAAGCAGCGTGCGCCCGGCACGAAGACGCGCTCGCCGACGTGGTGCCCCGAGGTCGGCCCGGCTTCGGTGACGCGGCCGACCGATTCGTAGCCCGGCACCAGCGGGTAGCCCATGCCGGGGAACATCGGCATGGCGCCGGTGTAGAGCAGTTTTTCGGTGCCGGTGGAGATGCCGCTCCACTCGACATCGACGACCACGTCGTCGTCGCACGGATCGGCCAGATCGAGGTCGTGCAGGCCGAGCTGCTCGGGCTTTTCGAGCACGACCGCGCGGGTGCTGATGTGCTGGTTCATGGACGCGCCTCCAGGCACTCGCGGTCTTCGCGGACATCGCGGGCACCAATGACGGGATGTGGAACAACCATGCTGCGTCTGCTTTCGGTGCGTGTCACTCTATGCTTACTGCATTTGGTGTCAAGCGGCATTTACACCTGCGGTCGAAATGCTGCAAAAGTGGCTCTCGGCGCGGCTTTAGACAGCGCGGGCGAGAAGCAGGCCGGCTTGCAGCGGCAGCGCGGTGGGCCGCTGGCGCACCTGGCTGAACCCGGCTTGGGTCAGCAGCGCCGTCAGGTCGGCCGCGCTGCGTGAGCGCCCACTGCCCATGGCGAGCAGGTACATCCCGAAATAGGCCGCGCCCATCGGCTCGGCGCCGGCCGCGCCGGCCATCGGCTCGGCGAGCAACAAGGTGCCGCCGGCCGGCAGTGCGCGGCGCGCGGCGCGCAGGATGGCCAGCGCCGGCTCGTCGTCATGGTCGTAGATGACGCGCACCAGCGAGACGATGTCGGCGCCTGCCGGCAGCGCATCGCGATGGAAATCGCCGCCGTACGCCTGCGCACGATCGGCCAGGCCCAACCGAGCGAAGCGCGCGCGCGCGGCGTCGGCCACGGCGGGCAGGTCGAAGACCATCGCCCGCAAGCGCGACGAGCGTTCGAGCGCGGCGGCGGCGAACACGCCCTCGCCGCCGCCGAGGTCGAGCAGCTTCTTGTGGTGGCGGCCGATCGGATACGCGTCGAGCACCTGGCCGGCGACGAGTGGCTGCGACGCCGACATCAACGCCGAGTACGGCGCGGTGCGCGTTTCGGGCAACGCACCCGGCGCGCGGTCGCCCGTGTGGCCACCGGCGTAGGCCCAGTACTGCGCCAGTTCGCCCGTGCCGCGACCGCTGCGCAGCAGCGCCAGCGGGTCGGCGAGATCGGCGTAGAGCGCACGGTGGTGCTCGACCATCGCGATCACTGCCTCGTTGCCGACCATCGCCGCGCCGAGCGGGCCGAGGCCGTAGCGTGTGCGCTGTTGTGCATCGACGCCACGCGCATGCGTCAGGCCCAACGATGCCGCGGCTTCGAGCAGGCGCTCGGCCGACAGCAGCGGCAGCTTCGATTCGCTCGCCAGTTGTTCTGCCGTCATCGGCGCTTCGGCCAGGCGATCGAACAGCTTCAACTCGACGCAGGCGAACAGCCACTGCGAATAGACGAAGCCGGCGACCAGATCGAACAGCTCGCGCGCGCGCTGCCGCGCGATCGGCCGCGTGCCGGCAAAGCGGCTCGCGGCTTCACGGAAACGCGGGCTCGTCAGCAGGCGGTCGCGCTGCGCGAACCAGCGCTCGCGTAGGTTGAGCGCTGATGTGGTCATGCCACGGCTTGAGCGCGCACGGTCGGCGGCAGCAGCCGCTCGGCCTCTGCATTCAGCAGCGCGCGCAGCGCCTTCGCCCCCGGCCCCTCGGGCACCGACTGCCCGGCGTGATCGACCAGCTGCTCGAAGTGCGCCAGCGCGCCGGCCAGGCCGAACTCATGCACGGCGCTCGGCCGGCCGAGGGTGCGGTCCTTCTGCGCCGGCTTGCCGAGCATGTCTTCGTCGCAGGCGGCGTCGCGGATGTCGTCGGCCACTTGGTAGGCCTCGCCGAGCCACTCGCCAAACCCGCGCCAGACGTCGGGGTCACCGCCCGCAGCGAGCGCGCCCATCTCGGTGGCGGCGGCGAACAGCGAGCCGGTCTTGGCGCGGTGGTAGTCGGGCAATGCGGCCCAGTCTTCGCACTCCCAGGCCTGGCCGGCGACGATGCCGCCCGGCATGCCGACGCGCTGCGCCAGCACGCCGAGCAGGCGCGGCAGGCGCAGCGGGTGGCGCGCGGCAGCCAGCGCCAGCGTCTCGAAGGCCATGACGATCAGCGCGTCACCGGCGAGCACGGCGCAACGCTCGCCGTAGGCCACGTGCACCGAGGCGCGGCCGCGGCGCGTGGCCGCGTCGTCGAAGCACGGCAGGTCGTCATGCACGAGCGAAGCGCAGTGCAGCAATTCGATCGACGCGCCCGCCGCATCGGCCAGCGCCGGGTCGCCGTCGCCGCAGGCGGCCGACACGGCCAGGCACAGGTGCGGGCGGATGCGCGCACCGCCGGGCCAGACGGCGTGGCGGATCGCCGCGGCCAGCCGGGGCGGCGCGCCGCGCTGCTCACCGCGCGCGACGGCGCCGTGAAGGGCCTGATCGATCCGAGCCTTGGCCTGCTGCATCACGCGCCCCTTTTCTTGCTCATGCCCCTGAGAAGGAGCGGTGGGGCGCAAGCTATCGTCAATTCAGCCTGTCACCCAAAGGTGTAATTCAGTATAGACACCGATCCGAAACAGCGTCAATCTCTGATCACCCTTGGGTCGGCAGAGCGCCGAGAGCATCCCTGGCGGCGCCCCTTCGAAGAGAAGGCGCCGAAGGCGCTTCGGGCGGGTCGTTTTCACACTTCAGTCCTGCCGCGCTCGCGCGGCCTCGGCTTTCTGCCACGCCGCCCAGATCGGCTCCAGCACCGCGGCCGCATCTTCTTCATGTGCCAGGTGCCCCAGCCGCGGCAGCACGACGCAGCGCGACGACGCGTCGCCGATCGCCAGCGCCACGCGCTGCGAGTGCGAGGCCGGCAGCGTCCGGTCTTGCTCGCCGGCGATCAGCAGCAGCGGTGCGCGCCACTGCGGCAGCGCGTCGGCCAGCGGCTGCAAGTCCCACGACGCCATCAACCGCAAGGCGCCGGCGGCGTGGGTGGCGTTGGTCATCAAGTGCGAGTAGCAGCGCTCACCCTCGGCGTCGATGTGCGAGCCGGTGCTGTCCAGCAGCCGCCGCGACACCACCGGCAGGCGGGCCAGGGCCGAGAAGGCGGGCGGCACGAAGGGATTGACCGTCAGCACGCGCGCCAGAGGCAGGAACAACCGGCCGATCGGTCCCTGCAGCGGCAGGATGGCGCCGTTGATCGACACGGTGAGCTGCGGCGCGACCCGCCCGTCCTGCAGCATGCGCATCGCGATCGCCGCGCCGGCGGAGTGGCCGATGACGAGCGACGGCCGCGCCTTCAACACGGTGAGCAACTCGCCCACCGCCTGCGCCACGGCCGGCAGCGTCAGCGCCTGTTGCGCCGGGGTGCGCGTGAACGCATGCCCCGGCAGGTCCGGCGCGACGACGTGGAAGTGCAGTGCCAGCAGCGGCGCGATATGGCGCCAGGTGTGCGTGGCCGCACCCGTGCCGTGCAGCAGCAAGGCGACAGGCGCATCGGCGTCCCGGTGCGGCCACTGCTGCAGATGCCAATGCAGCGCGCCGGCGTCGCAGAAGCGGCTGCGGTCGGCGTGCGGCCACCACGGCGGCACGCCGCCTGCGCTCTCAGGCATGGGGGCGTTCTCGAAGCACGGCTTGCGACAGCGCTTGCGCCTGTGCATGCGGCAGCGCGATGCAGCGTGCGCCCAGGGCCGCCGCGATCGATTGCGCCGCAGCGCCCGGCTGCGGCGAGGTGTCGATCAGCAGCGCGGCGGTGGCCGAGCCGCAGAACGCACGCGCGGCGGCGAGCGCGTCGCGCATGGCCGCCTCACGGCCGGGCGAGCCGTCACGGGCGATGTTGGCACGGCCGTCGGTGAGCAGCACGACCAGCGGCGTCGCGCCACCGCGGCGCACGGCCGCGGCCATCGTCTGCACGGCGTCGATGCCCGCGGCCAGCGGCGTGCCGCCACCACCGGGCAGGCCGGCGAGCTGTCGCTTGGCGCGCACCAGCGAGCGCGTGGGTGCGAGCAGCACCTGCGCCGCCGTGCCGCGAAAGCCGATCACCGCCACGCGGTCGCGGCGGGCGTAGCAATCGGCCAGCAGCAACTCGACGGCGCCCTTGGCTTCGGCCAGGCGGTGCAGGGCTTGCGAGCCGGACGCGTCGATGGCGAAGATCGTCGTCGTGGCGCGGCGCTGCACGCGGCGCTGCACGCGCAGGTCGTCGCGCGTGACGTGCACGCGCTGGGTCACCACCCGCTCGCCCTGAGCTATCGCAGGGCCTTGCGAGGGCTTCGATACCTCAGCCCGACCCTTCGATACCTCAGGGCGAACGGACTCTCGGGGAACCTGCCGAAGCGTTGTGCCACGCCGCAGCTTCTGCCACGGCGCCGCCGCACGCAAGGTCTCGATCAGCGCCAACCGCGCGCCGCCGCGCGGCTCGCCGCGCACGGCGCCGATGCTCCGGCCGCGTTGGCGCGATGCGGTGTTCTGCCCCATGCGGCCGGCGTCGCCGCGGCGTGGGCCCGCGCTGCGGCCGGCCGCCAGCAGCGCGAGCAGGCCGGGCGGGATCGCGGCCAGTGCGGCGGCGACGACGCGGTCGTCGAGCGGACGATCGCTCTCGGCGCTGCGGTCGTCTTCGTTGTCCGCGGCGTCGGTGTCCGGCGGCGGCGGTTCGGGCGCGGGTTCTTCGTTGGCCTGCGGCGCGCGCGTGGCGCGCGGCGCGAGCACCAGACGCGCCGCGAGCGCGGCATCGTCGGCGTGCACGGCATCGCGGCCGTCGAGCGCGGCGGCGATGCGGGCCACGCACAGCGCTTGCCAACTCGCGCGGGCCGAGGGCACACCGAGCGCGGCAGCGGCAGCGACGAGCGCTTCGATCACTGCGTCGCTGGCTTGCACCTGTTGCCAGTGCTCGCGGGCCTGCACGATGCGCTTTGCATCGATATCGATCACGGCCGCCTCGGGCCGCACGCACAGGGCCAGCCTGTCGAGCAACGACGGCGGCGGCGCTTCGTCGTCGGCCGCGCCTTCGTCGAGCGCGACGACGGCGATGCTCGCGTCCTCATCGAGCGCTGCGCACAAGCGCGCGGCCAGCGCCGCGCTCATGCGCTCGGTCATCGCGGCGACGACGATGCCGCCGGCTGCCTGCGCGAGCAACCCGCGCTCGGCCACGGGCTTGCCGGCCGCCAGCGTGGCGGCGAGATCGAGCCCGCCGAGCAGTGCTTCGTCGCGGATGTGCACCGGCACGCGCCGCCACGGCATCGCCGCCGGCAGCAGTCCGCGCAGTGCATCGAGCCATGCATCGCGCTCGGGCCCGGCGCCGCAGCGCACACGCACGCCGCCGAGCGCGTGCGGCGCGACGGCGAAGACCTCCAACGCGGCGATCGCGTCGCTCAACGCATTCAGCCCGCGAATTGCTCGGTGACCACGCGCGCCACGCGCACCGAGGCGTCACTGTCGTCGAGCGGGTTGCGGCGCAGGCGATGGCGCAGCGCCGGCGCCGCGAGGCGCTTCAATTGCGCATCGCCGACCGCCTTGGCGCCCTCGTGCGCCGCCAGCGCGCGCGCGGCGCGCACGAGGGTGAGTTCACCGCGCAGGCCGTCGGTGCCCAGCGCCATGCACAACTTGGCCGCGCGTTCGAGCACCGCATCGGGAACGGAAACCGCATTCAACTTCTTGCGCGCGGCGACGATCTTCTTGCGCGCCTCGTCCTGCGCGCCTTGCCACTGCTCGGTGAAAGCCTGCGCATCGCGCTCGAAAGCGTCGCGGCGCTTGACGACCTCGACGCGCGTGGCGATGTCGTCCGGCGTGCGCACTTCCACCGCCAGACCGAAGCGGTCGAGCAGTTGCGGCCGCAGCTCGCCCTCTTCCGGGTTGCCGCTGCCGACGAGCACGAAGCGCGCCGGATGGCGCACCGACAAGCCTTCGCGCTCGACGACGTTCTCGCCCGACGCGGCCACGTCGATCAGCAGATCGACCAGGTGGTCTTCGAGCAGGTTGACTTCATCAACGTACAGGAAGCCGCGGTTGGCGCGCGCCAGCAAGCCGGGCTCGAAGGCCTTCACGCCTTGCGACAGCGCGCGCTCGAGATCGAGCGCGCCGACGACGCGGTCTTCGGTGGCGCCGAGCGGCAGATCGACCACGGGCACCGGCGCGAGCCGGGACTTCGGCGCGGTCTTCGCGCCGGCCGAGCGCGTGGCGCATTCGCTGCACCACGCGCCGCGCGCTTCAGGGTCGCAGCCGTAGCGGCAGCCGTCGATGACGCGCATCGGCGGCAGCAGCGCGGCCAGCGCGCGCACCGCGGTGGACTTGCCGGTGCCGCGGTCGCCGAAGGCGAGCACGCCACCAATGCCGGGATCGACCGCGCACACCGTCAGCGCGAGCTTCAACTCGTCTTGCGCCACGATGGCGGTGAACGGAAACGCAATCCGGCTCATCAACGGCTTTCTGTTTTGAGTTTTCTTCGCATGCGGCGCACGGTCCAGATCATCAACACCGCAACGACCGGAATCGATACGCCGACGATCACATCGGGCTCGATGCGTGCGCCGGCGCCCTTCGCCGCCTTGGCCAGGTAGCCGATCAGGCCGGCGACGTAGTAGACGATGGCGGCGATCGACAGCCCTTCGACCGTTTGCTGCAAGCGCAGCTGCAACTTCGCGCGCCGGTCCATCGACGCCAGCAGCGCCTGGTTCTGCTGCTCGCGCGCGATGCCCACGCGCGTGGCCAGCAGCGCGCTGGCCTGGCCGATGCGGTCGGCCAGGTCGGTCAGCCGCTGCGACACATTAGCGCAGGTCGCAGCGGCAGGTGCGAGGCGGCGGCTCATGAACTCGTCGATCGTCTGCAAGCCTGGCAGCCGCGACTCGCGCAGTTCGGCGATGCGCCGCCGCACCAGGCCGTGATAGGCCTCGCAGGCGCCGAAGCGGAACTGGCTGGCGGCGATGCCGGACTCGACCTCGGCGGCCAGCCGCATCAGCTCGTGCAGCAGCGCTTCGTCGTGGCTGCCGTCGCTCGCCGTCTCGCGCGCCATCTGGTCGGTGAAGGTGGCCAGCGCGCTTTCGATGGCGGCGATGCGTGGTCCTTGCCTGCGCGCGATCGGCAGCGCCAGCAGCGCGAGCACGCGGTAGGCCTCGACTTCGAACAGGCGCTGCAGCATGCGGCCGGTCTGTGCGAGCGTGAGCTTGCGGTTGATCAGCCAGAGGCGGCTGCAGCCGTCGTCGTGCAGCCGGAAGTCGGTGTAGAGCGTGCCGGCACCCTCGGCGATGTCGGCACCGACCACCAACTGGCCGGCGAAGCGCTGGGCCAGCGCTTGCGCGTCCGGCGCGATGAACGCGGCCGCCGTGACTTCGGCATGCACGGCGGCCACGGTGCGGCCCGGCACCGCGGCCAGCCAGCCCGGCGGCAGTTGCCGTGCGGCGGGCGCGTCGAATGGCGCGTCAGCCAAACCTTCGACACTGAAGGTGTAGCCCGAAAACTCGCCGTGACGCTCCCACTTCACGCGCAATGCACCGGGCGAGGCGCCGAGCCGGGCGCGGAAGTGTGTCGCCTCGGCGGACGGGCCGGCCACGTCGTAACGCTTGCACAGCGATTGCAAGTGGCGCAACTCTTGTTCACGCGCCTCGCTGTCCACCAGCACGGCCGCATAGCTCACGCGCGCCGGCGTGGACAGCAGCTCGGGCGGACGCGCGTGGACCTCGTCGGCCAGTGAGATTCGTTGCGGATGGTCGGGCGGAAAGATGGACACGGCGGGCGCTGTGGGAGATGATCGCGCCGCTTCGAATTCGGCGCGCGCCAGTATGTCATCGCTTGTCTACAGTGCCGCGTTGTTCCCCACTGCAATCCACTTTGCATTCAACTGACAGGAGACGGTTCATGAGTTGTTCCAACACGTCCTCGTCGTCACGCCGCGTGTTCATCGCGCGCGTGGTCGCCGGCGGTACCGCCATCATCACGGTCGGCGCGCAAGCGCAGGGCGCGCCGATGGTCGATGAGAAAGACGCGCAGGCCAGCGCGCTCGGCTATGTGGCCGACACCAAGAAGGCCGACGCCAAAAAGTACCCCAAGCACACCAACGACCAGAAGTGCAGCAACTGCCAGCTCTACACCGGCAAGGCTGGAGACAAGGCCGGCCCGTGCTCGCTGTTCGCCGGCAAGCAGGTGGCGGCAGAGGGCTGGTGCAGTGCCTGGGTGAAAAAGCCCGGTTGATGGGTCCACCCCCGAAGCGGCTGCGCCGCTTCCCCCTCAAGGGGGCAACGCCAGTGGCCGGGCAGAGCCCGTTCCACGGCGTTTGCTTGGAAAGTTGCGCGCGGGCGGCGGTTGGCATCATCCGTTCGCCCTGAGCTTGTCGAAGGGCCCGGTGCGATGTCTCTGCGCGTGCCGCTCAACTCTTCTTGCGGCGTGACGACGGCTTCTGTTTAACGCCGAGCGATCGCTTCAACGCTTCCTTGCCCCCCGCGCGCTTCAATGCGCGGGCGAGGAAGTGCCGTTCGGCCAAGCGTCGCGCATCGCGCAGCAGGCCGGGCAGTTCGTCGTGGCCGATGCGATCGACCAGGCGGCCGAGGGCCCGCGTCAACTCGTGGTCAGCGAGTTCGGCATCGTCGAGGTCGCCGATGGCCTTGCCCAGGCCGAGGCTGTCTTTCTCATCGCGGGTCAGCAATGCTGGCGGGTCGCTGCGCGTCGGGGCCCGCTGCTGCGCGTTCCAGTAGCTGCGCTCGAGTGCCTCTTGCGCCGCCACGAAGCGCTGCTGCAACGCGGCCTGCGCGCGCAGGTCGTGGCCGACGGCGAGCATCGGGCCGGTGTCGCCCAGGCGTGCGGCGCTGTAGGCCACCGGCGCCGGGCCACCGAGCGCGTCCGGGTGGTTGATCTCGCGCCGCCGCGCATGGCCGGTGGCCGCCACGTCGGCCAACATCTGCAGGATCTTCGGCCGCGAATCGGGGCTCACCGTCTGCACCCAGTCGCGGCCGATCCACGACGGCGGCGCGATCGGATGCGTGTCGTGCTGCGCCAGCTTGGCGATGCGGCCGTTGGCGTCGATGACAAGCGCAATGTCGCAGGCCAGCGCGACGAAGGTGTCCGCGAGCTCCGGCGCCCAGGCGGCGAGCACCTGCAGGTCGGCGGGATGTGTCGCGCCTAGCGATGGGTCGTTCGAGGCCAGCGGTGCCATAGGTCCCATCCATGTGCGAGGCCGGCGATCGTCAACGGCAGCGCGATCCAGACCCAGCCGGCGCCGCTGTGCGCGGCGCGCCATGCGAGCAGCAGCCCCAGTCCGGCGAGCAGGGTCGGCAACGGCAGCAGGTGGCCGCGGCGCAGGACCACCCAGAGCAGCAGGGCCTCGGCGGCCAGCACGGCGATGACGAGGTCGATGGCGTGGCCGCTGCCGAACAGTTCGTTCATCGCGTTCATCATCATGAGAACGGCCCGTTCAGCTGCACCACGGCCCAGTTGAGCGACGAGGCGAACGCGACCCACACCAGGTAAGGCACGAGCAGCAGTGCCGCCATCACGTCGTGTCGCCGTGCCAGCACGATCAACAGCACGATCGACAGCCACAGCAGCACGACCTCGGCCAGCGCCCAGTCGGGCCGGCGTGCCTTGAAGAACAGCCAGCTCCAGAAGATGTTGAACGCGCCGTTGGCGGCCAGTGCGGCCAGCCACTGCCGGCGTTCGTGCGGCGCCTGCGCGCGCAGCCAGACTCGCACCGCAGCGATCGCGGTCAGCAGGTAGATCACCGACCACGCCGGGCCGAAGGCCCAGTCGGGCGGCTGCCACGACGGCTGCTTCAACGCGCGGTACCACGGCCCGAGCTCGGTGGCCAGTCCACCGACGCCGCCGACCACGATGACGCCCGCCGCCGCCCACAGCGCCGCCACCACCACGCGGCTGCGCGGCTCGGAGGCGGGCGCGGTGGCGCTCATCGCAATGGCCTCAAGCGACCTTGGCGATGCCCAGCAGGTGCGCCATGTCCTTGAAGAAGATGCGCACATGCGCCATCGGGCGCTTGCGCGTCAGGCGCTTGTGCATGTACGAGTCGAAGGTGAGCTGCTGCACGTCCTTGTCGCGGCAGATGTCGACGAAGCGCTCGCGGCGCTTGTCGCTCGAGTACCAGAAGCGCTGCATGATGCCGAGCACCCAGAAGACGCGGCCGTGCTCCTTCAGGAACTGCTTGCGCGCGAACGTCAGATGCTTGGCGTTGCCGGTGGCGAGGAATTTCATTGCCGCCTGGGCGGCCATGCGCGCGCTGGCCATCGCGTAGTAGATGCCCTCGCCGCTGGCTGGCGCGACAACGCCCGCGGCGTCACCGGCGAGCACGACATCGCGGCCGTTGTCCCAGCGCGGCAGCGGCTTCATCGGGATCGGCGCGCCCTCGCGGCGCACGGTCTGCGCGTTGGCCATGCCGCAGCCCTCACGCAAGGCCGCGGTGGCGTGGCGCAAGGAGAAGCCCTTGTCCGCGCTGCCCGTGCCGATCGAGAGCGTGTCGCCGTGCGGGAAGACCCAGCCGTAGAAGTCGGGCGACAGCGTGCCGCGGTAAATCACGTCGCAGCGCGAGCCGTCGTAGCCCGCGGGCGGTGAGTCGGGCTTGCGCACGATCTCGTGATAGGCGAAGACGAACCTGCCCTTGTCCCAGCCGTCGATCTCGGCGCGGGCGACACCGCTCTTGGCGCCGTCGGCGCCGATGATGCAGCGCGCGCGGGCGTGCGAGTGCACCGACGTGCCGTCGCCTTCGCTGTGCCAATGCACGATGGCCGTACCGTGATCGTCGCGCTCGATTTTCTCGAAGCGGCCGGTCTGGCGAACCACGCCGGCATCGGCGGCGCGCTCGCGCAGCCACTCGTCGAAGTGCTCGCGATCGACCATGCCGACGAAGCCGCCTTCGATCGGGATGTCTACTTTCTTGTCGGCCGGCGAGACCATGCGCGCGCTCGTCGCGCGCGCGACGAGCATGTGCGCGGGGATTTCGAAGTCTGCGATCAGCCGGGGCGGGATGGCGCCGCCGCAGGGCTTGATGCGGCCGGCGCGGTCGAGCAGCAGCACGCTGTGCCCGGCCTTGGCGAGGTCGTGCGCGGCCGTCGCGCCGGCGGGACCGCCGCCGACGACGATGGCGTCGTACGTTCCGATCGCGGTAACGGTCTTGATCGTTCCTCTCGGGCTCATGATCGTTCCTCTGCGGTTTGAGGTGCACCCGCCATCACCGGCAGTGCATCGGTGCCGGTGACGCCGGCGGGGACGGAAATGTGTCGCGCCAACAGCGCGGCGGCGACGAAGAGCAGCGCCTCGGCGGCAAAGACCGTGGCGTACGCGGGACCGGGCGCGCCGATGAGCCAGCGCGCGAGGTCACTCAATGCGGTGCCGATCAGCCCACCGCCCGCAAACCCGATCGCCTGCGCCGCGCCCCACAGGCCCATGCGCGTGCCCTCGCGGCCGCCACGTCCGTGGCCCGCCAGGGCCATCATCGAGCCGATGGCCGCGATCGAGAACGCGCCGTTGGCGACACCCATGACGAATACGTTGGCGCGCAGCGGCCAAGAGGCCGTTACTGGTTTGACGCCAAAACCGGCGAACGCCAAACCCGCGAGCGCGATACACGATGCCACGCAGCCCCACACCGTCCACATGCGCAGCGAGCCGAAGCCGACGCCGAACAAGCGCCGCCCCGCCAGCGCCGCGAGCAGCATGCCGGCCAGCGTGCCGCCGTGCTGCACGCCGGAGAGTTGCGTCGATTCGCCCGGTGTGAAGCCGAATACCACGCCGGCGAACGGCTCCAGGATCAGATCCTGTGCGCTGTAGGCGACCATCGAGACGAAGACGAAGATCGTGAAGCGGCGCGCGTCGGGCTCGCGCCAGACTTCGGCCAGCGCGGCGCGAAAGCGCGTCGCCGTCATCGGCGAGTTGGGTTGCACCGCAGCACGCGCATCGCCTTCCAGACGCCACAGCGCCAGCATCGTCACCAGCACCGCGATCAGCGACACGGTGCCGCTGACCGCCATCAAGCGCTCGGGCGAATACGGATCGAGGAACTTGCCGGCCGTGCCCGCGGTGACGGCAAAGCCGACGATCATCATCACCCACACGAGCGCCGCAGCGCCGGCGCGGCGCGGCGCATCGACGCGCTTGGCCAAGAGCGTCAGCAGCGAGGTGCCCGCTGCGCTGACGCCGAGGCCGACGAGCATGAAGGCCAGCACGGCAAGCGCGAGGCCCGCGCTGGGCGATGCGCCACCCATCCACGCCGTGGCCACCGCGCCGAGAAAACCGCCGGTGGCCAGCACGACGAGGCCGCCGATGATCCACGGCGTGCGGCGCGCGCCGACATCGGAGCCGAAGCCCATGCGCGGCCGCGAAATTTGCACCGCGTAGTGCAGCGCCACGAGCAGGCCCGGCAGCAGCGCCGGCAGGGCGAGCTCGACGACCATGACCCGGTTGAGCGTCGAGGTCGTCAGCACGACGACGGAGCCGAGCATCGCTTGCACCAAGCCGAGCCGCGCGATGCAGAACCAGCTCAAGCCGGTCATGGCAACTGCTCCACGGCACGCAGCGCAAAGGCAGACACCAGCATGCCGAGCACGAACAGCGGCACGCCGAAGCCGCTGTACCAGAGCGCACGCTCGAC
Source organism: uncultured Burkholderiales bacterium (assembly GCA_902826345.1). Classification (GTDB taxonomy): domain Bacteria; phylum Pseudomonadota; class Gammaproteobacteria; order Burkholderiales; family Burkholderiaceae_C; genus CADEEN01. The sequence goes on from CADEEN010000020.1 coordinate 18,853, forward strand.
GGGGGCGGCGAGGAAGCGGCGCATCATCAGCGCCTGCGCCGCCAGCAAGCCCGCGACGCCGGCCGCGTGCAGCGGCTGTCCCCAGTCGAGCAGCAGCGCGATCACGGCCACTTGCGGCACGGCCATCGCCCAGCACGCCACCTGCGCCGCGCGCTGCGGCCCCAGGCGCACCGGCAACGAGCCGATGCCCATGCGCGTGTCGCCGCCGATCGACTTGAAGTCGTTCAGCGTCATGATGCCGTGCGCCCCGGCGCTGTAGAGCGCGGCCAGGATCAGCGAGGCCAGGCTCGGTGCGCCGCCGGCCATCACCGCCGCGCCGGTGATCCAGGCCAAGCCCTCATAACAAAGCCCACAGGCAGCGTTGCCCCACCAGCCGTTTTGCTTCAGGCGCAGCGGCGGCGCGCTGTAGGCCCAGGCCAGCGCCAGGCCGAGCGCGGCGGCCGCCAACACCCACGGCCCGATGGCCCACGCCGCCACCAGCGACAGCAGCGTCCACGCCACCGCGACGTACAAGCCCCAGCGCCCGGGCATGCGGCCCGAGGGAATCGGCCGTTGCGGCTCGTTGATCGCATCGACCTCGCGGTCGAACCAGTCGTTGACGGCCTGGCTGGTGGCGCAGACCAGCGGCCCGGCGAGCAGCACACCCGCGGCCACCAGCCACAACCGGCCATCGGCCGACGCACCGGAAGCCACCGCGCCGCAGGCAAAGGCCCACATCGGCGGGAACCAGGTGATCGGCTTGAGCAGTTCGGCGACCGCTGAGGGCGCGGGCAGGGTCATCGCTGCATGTTGCGCCTGACACCTCAAAACGTCAACTGAGATTTACACCTTGCGCTGTCAACCTGATGTCGATCCGTCGTCCATGTCAATGCACGTCGGCGTCACCGGACTCCAGCCCGCCCATGCCGAAACGCCGCAGCTTGACGTACAGGCTCTGCCGCGACAGGCCGAGCAGTTGCGCCGCCATGGCGCGGTTGTCCTTGGTCATCGTGAGGGCGGTTTCGATCGACAGGCGCTCGATCAGGTCGCTGGTCTCGGCGACGATCTGCTTCAGCGGCACGCGGCCGACGAGCTCCGTCAGCTGCGCCACCGAAGCTGGCACCTTGGTCGGCAGCGCCTGTTCGCTGGGCGCCATGCGGCGGCCGACGTCGCGCACGGCGAAGGCGAAGGCGGCGCCGCCCGGCCGCGCCGCGCCGTCGAGCGCCGACGCGGCGATCTCGACTTCGGTGACCAGGCCGAGCGCGCCGCGCAGCTCGGTGGAGAAGAGCCCCGCGGCGCCGCTGTCGCGCAGGTTGGCCAGCAACACCGACATCTCGACGCCGGTGCGGCCGAGCCAGCGGTCCAGCGGCTCGCCCCGCGCCTGCTCCTCGCTCGACAGTTGCGCCAGCCGGGCGAAGGCGCGGTTGACCGAGACCACGCGGCCGGCGCCATCGGTGAAGGCCAGCGCATCGGCAGCGCTGCGCACGAAGGCCGATTCGAAACCGGCGCCGGCAACGGCGCGGCTTTCGTTGACCGCTTCGACCTTGCTGCGCCGCTGCTCCACCGAGGCCAGCGGCGCCAGGCGCACGAGCAGGAACGACGCCTGCTCCTGGCGAAACGAGGCCAGCGCAACGGCAACGCCGAGCGCCGTGGCGGCCAGCGTCGCCGACAAGCGCTCGTGTTTGCCGAGGCTGCGCGCGGCGGCGATGGCTGCCGCCAACGGCTCGGCCGCCGCCGCCGCAAACAGCGAGGCCAGCGCGGTGCCGACGACCTTCGGCGCCTTGGGGCCGGCCTGCCCACCGGCCAGCAGCGCCAGCGCGGCCGGGTTGGCCTCGACGATGCGCAGCGTCGCGCCGTCGGCGATCAGCACCGCCTCGGCCGAGGCCTGGAAGAGGTTGCGGTAGCGCGTCTCGGCTTCGCGAAAGCGCCAGTAGTCGCGCTCCATCGTCTGCTGCGCATCGACCAGCCGGCGCTGCAAGGTGAAGTTGTCGCGCAGGTCGCGGCCCAGCGCCAGCACTTGCGCCGCCGCGCGCGGCCCGCGCGCAGCGCCGGCCACGCGCAGCGCAGCGTAGAGCACCGGCAGATCGGGGCCCGACGCGGCCGGGTGATTGACCTGGCGCGCCGGGCCGGGCTCGTCGGCCAGCGCGCGCGCCAGCAGGTCGGCCACCTTGTCGCGGCTTTCGACGGTGACGGTGTCGGCCCAGGCCTTGCCGACCCAGGCCCGCTTGGCCGTCTTCTGCAGCTCGCGGTCGTGCGAACGCACGTCGAGCACGGTGCCGTCGCCGTCGAGCAGCAGTGCAATGTCGCCGGCGGCGTCGATCAGGCGCTGCACCCGCGCTGCGTCGAGTTCACGCGGCAATAACGGCGCGTCGGCGGGCGTGGGTTTGGCGCCCCGGCTCATCGTCTCGAGCGGGGCAGGTGATGTCGCGAGAGGCTGTCGGTACTGCGGTGACGGCTGCGAGAGTGCTCGTGCGGCTTGCGGCGCTGGCGGGCCACCGGATTCATCGGTCGGTTCCTCG
>CADEEN010000021.1:0-9455 GCA_902826345.1 uncultured Burkholderiales bacterium
CTTTCGCGGCGCGTGATCTTTTCGCCGCCGGTTCGGACTCCACCTGCACGATGGCGCGCGCTTGCGCCACCGTCAGCGGGCCGCTCGCCAGCGGCGCCTTCTTCCTTGCCGCCGGTGCGGCGCGCTCGGCTGCCGTCTTCTTCGTTGCCATTGCAGTCTCCTCGTTGAGTTCAGACAAACGCCTTCAACAACGCATCGAAGGCCTCGAGCTCGCCCGCGTGTTGCTTCTTCAGCTTCGTGCGGCAGTTCGCGTCGAAGCGCTGCGGCGCGGTGATGTGCGACAGCAGCCGCTTCGGGTTGTGCCACATCGGGCAGTCCTTCGGCCCTTTGTCATGCGCATCGATGCTGCCGATGAAGCCGGCGAGCGCGCTCACCATCAGGTTGGCAATCGCGCGGTCGGTGGCCTGGCCTTCGACCATCAGGCCTTCGAAGCCGGCGAACGAGGCCACGACGACCGGCGGCTTGTGCTCCTTCGGCCACCAGCCGTAGAGGTTGCCCGTGTGCTTGTCGCGCATCCAGTGGCGCGTGATGCAGGCCAGCAGATCGACGCCGAGCTCGGCCGCTGCGCACGCCATGCGCGTTGCCAACGTCTCCGCGTGCAGATAAGGCGTGTCGTCGGGCGACTTGGTGCCCAGATCCCAGATGTCCAGCGGCGCCGACAGATCCGTCAACTCGAACTCGAAGCCGGTCTGCGCCGCGGTCATGCGTTGCAGCGTCTTCTTCAGCGCCGGAAAGACGTTGTCGATGTCCCAGACGGCGATGCGCTGCCGGTTGCTGTGCGGCCGCCGCCGATGAGCGGCGCGCGCCGCCGCGGCGGGCGCCGGTGTCGCCGCCGGTGGCGGCTCGCACAAGGTCATCGACGGGTCGCGCGCATAGACCACCGGCACCGCCCAATCGACGATGTCGCCCTGCATCGAGCAGTTGACGGCGATGCGCGCCTCGCGCGCCGCGCGGCCCAGGTCCATGCCCTGCGCCAGCGCCCAGTAGAAGTGCTGCGCGAACGACGTCGCCGACGAGTCGAGCACGCTGTACTGGTTGGCCACCAACGCCGGCAGGCCGTGCGAGACCAGCGACTGCGCCACGCCCTTGTTGAAATCGGCCTGGCCGCCGCTGCCGGTCTGGCAGGCGTTGAGGAAGATCAGGCTGACGCCGCGGCCGCAGAAGATCTCGCGCACCGACCTCTCCGGCACTTCGAGGCTGCCGCCGTTGCCGTCCTCGAAGATCAGCGCGCCGACGCCGGTTTTCTCGTTGAAGGTGCCGTGGCCGATGAAGTGCACGATGTCGAAGCCGCCGCTGGAAACGGTGCTCAGGATCGAGCCCGGCGTCGCCCGCGGCAAGGTCTGCACTTCGGCCAGGCCCGCGCCGACGAGGGCGTCGAAGCCGCGGCGGATGACCTCTTCTTCCTGCTCGATCGACAAGCGGCCGAAGCCCACCGGCTGCGCCGCGGCAACCAGGATGCGCAGCGGCCCGCGCCGCGGCGCGATGCGTTCGGCCGGCACGGCGGCCAGCGCGTTGCGCACGAAGTGGACTTCCTCGGTGGCGAGGAAGCTGTTGCGCGTGCGGTCGTAGGCGAACTCCCAGGGCTTCTCGGCGATCCACGGGATCATCGACGTCAGCACCAGGTCGAGCTTGCGGCCCTGCTGGCGCGAGCGCGCCTCGTCGTACAGGCGCCGCACCTCGCCCTGGAACAGCGACTCGAACAGGTCCTCGCCGAAGGCGATCATCTGCGCGTCGCTGGGCAGCGTGCCGTGCTCGCGGTTGGTGTAGGCCTTGATGCGATCGTGGGTGCGGCTGATCTTGCCGAAGCGCGTCGGCGGCTGGCCCTCATCGGCGCGCAGGCGCATCGCCTGCATCACGCGCGCGCCGCCGTAGCTGGCGAAGACGCGCGCGAACATCGCCTGGCCGCGCGCCGAACCGGCGTCGCCGGTGGCGGCGTCGAAGCCGTCGAGGACGACGATCTGCAGCGCGTCGTCCGCCGGCCGCGCCGTGGCCGCATCGCCTATTCGGTTGCGCGCGACGGAGGCCGTCGATGGCGGCGTGGCCGGCGCCTGGGCGGGCGCGCTCTTCGCGTGCTTCGGATACACCTTGGCTGCGAACGCATGGTCTTTCTCGTTGATGTCGAGGCCACCGGCGATCTCCTTGCCGTCCTTCGTGATCTCGGCCGGGATCTGGTAGCACATGATCGACAGCGGGTCGCTGTCTGCCGTGCCCATCAGCGAGCGGTTGTCGAGCGGCGTCAGCACCTGTGCTTCGGTCTCCGCCTTGGTCCAGTCGTCGCTCTGCTTGTAGTACGCGAAAGCCTTGCGCCGATCGATGCGCTTGACCAGGTCGCTGCGCATGTGCTCGTGCTCGAAGCCCAGCGTGTGTCCGGCCTCGTGGCGCACGACGCGCAGGAACTCCGACTCCGCCGTGCGCATCGTGAAGCCTTCGAGGTTCATCGTCGGCTGGTCGTCCTCGATGCCGAGGATCTCGGTGCCGATGTAGGACCAGAAGCCGGCGTCGTCGGGCGGATGGTTCAGCCGCGCCACGCGCACCATGCCGACGTCGCGCGTCTCGGCGAAGCGCACGTTGGCGTGCAGGCCCCAGGCGTTCATGTGCAGCAGCAGGCGTTTGCGCAGCGCCTCGGACGGGTTGTCGAGAAATTGCACCGTCAGATCGACGCCGCCGGCCGGCCAGCGCCGCGCGATCACCACCGCCAGACGGCGCTGCCCGCCGCGCCGGCCTGCGCCGCCCACCGGTGAGATCGTGCCGTGGTCGATGGCGTTGGCCGGGTTGATCTCGAGGCCGCGCCGCAGCGCGGTGGCGGCCTGGTTCGGCGTCAGCAGCCGGGTCTTGCAGACGGTGATCGACAAGGCGCCTCCCCCTTGGTTTGCAGACGTGCGCGATGACAGCGCGTTGGCACGCCGCTGTCAATCGCCAACCGTGGCCGCGCGCTGCCGTCTCCCCAATGCATAGGATGTGCAGCGTGTGCCGGCGCCATCACCATGCGCGCAGCGCGCTGCGCGTGCAGCGCCCCTGATGGAGTCTGACCATGGCCAAGACATCCCGCCGCGCCGCCACACCGAGGCCCGCGAAGTCCAAGACGTCCGCCAAGTCGGCGGCGCGGGTTGCGAAGGCTGCGAAGGCGGCCGACGGCTTGCCGCTGCAGACGGCCGTGCGCCGCATGCGCATCTGTTTCGAGCGCATCCTGCCCGACGAGCTCGATCGTGAGCGCAGCGTGCGGCGGGCATTGGGCGGCGAGATGATCGCCGCCGCCGGCGGCGAGAAAGCGCTCAAGGCCGATGGCGTCGCGCATGTGCGGCGCATGGCGGTCGTCAACTCGAAGAAGTGGTCGCGCGGCTTCACGCTGCGCTGCCGCTTTCTCGATGGCAGCGCCAAGATGCAGAAGAAGGTGCGCACGCTGGCCAAGGAGTGGGAGCAGCATGCCAACGTCAAGCTCAAGTTCGTCGCCGGCGGCGCGGCCGAAATCCGCATCTCGTTCTACGACGATGAAGGCTCGTGGTCTGCCGTCGGCCGCGACGCGCTCAACGCGAGCTACTTCCCGCTGCACCAGCCGACGATGAACTTCGGCTGGGTGCGCGATGACTCCGACCCGGTCGAAGACCGCGCCGTCGTGCTGCACGAATTCGGCCACGCGCTGGGCTGCATCCACGAGCACCAGGGCCCGAAGTTCACGCGCAAGTGGAACCAGGCCGCGGTGATGACGCACTTCAAGGGCCGGCCGAACTACTGGAGCGAGGGCGAGATCCGCCACAACGTCTTGCAGAAGTACTCGCCTCAGGGCATCTCGACGACGAAGTTCGATCCCAAGTCGATCATGCTGTACGCCTTCGATGCCGAGTTGTTTGCCGACGGCCTCGGGCCGACCAATGAAAACGCCAAGCTCTCGGCGACCGACGTTGCGATGATCCGGCGCATGTACCCCGCCTGAGCATCAACGCCCGCCGAGCTTCAGGTTGGCGATGTACTTCGGCGCATCAGCTTCGAGACGCGCCAGCACGTCGGCGCGGCGGCGGGCGTAGAAGTCGGCGTTGAGCGTCATGCGCTGCGCCGCGGTCCAGAAGTGCAGTTGGCGCGAGCCCCACTTGAAGAACAGGAAGCGTCGCCGCTCATCGACGCTGCGGAAGTAGAACGCGCCCAGCGCCATCGTCAGCGCGCCGTTGGCGCTGCGCTGCACCGCGCCGAGCTGGAAGTTGCCGCTGCCTTGCACCGACGAGTGGAAGTCGAACAGGCGGATCGCGCCGTCGTCCTCGGCCAGCTTGCCCAGCGCCGACATCGATGCTTGCAGCACGCCGAGCTGGCCCTGCGTGGCGATGGCCGTGATCACGGCCAGCGCCGCCTGGTCCATGCGGAACTCGCCCTCCTGCTGGTCAAAGCGCGAGAAGGCCATCTGCTCGGTCGCCCAGCCGAGGTTCTCCAGGATCTCGGTGTACTTGCCGTACCAGGCCTGCGTTTCGGTGAAGCGATCGAAGGCGCCGCTGGCGCCGAACTGCGCCAGTTGCACCGAATACAGCACGTCGTCCTTGTCCTGCACCGAGACGCCGTCGACGAAGCCGAGCAGCGCGCCGACGTTGACCGCGGCTTCGGTCGCCTTTTGCGTGGGGCCAGCCGCGCTGCTGCTGCGCCGCTTTGCCACCTTCTGCACCGCAGCGCCGGGGAACGGCATCACCCGGCGCAGCGGCAGGTTGTGCACGTAGGCCTCGAAGCCGGTCGGCACGTCGCTGTGGTCGGGCATCGTCGATCGCGGCGCGCTCGCCGGCGCCTTGCCGCGACGGCTCTTCACCGGCGGCTTGCGCGCAGCGCGCGAAGGCGCGAGCGCCGGCGAGGCGAGCCGGCCCTGCGCATCGAACTCCGCGCCCATGATGAAGGCCATCTCGCTGTCGTTGTAGCCCGGGTCCCAGTGCGTGTTCTCCGGCACGTGGCAGTGGCCGTAGTGGCCGCTCTGGCCGTCCCATGTCTGCGCATCGCGGTTGTGGCCGCCGGGGTCGCGGCCGTTCTTCGCCGGGCGGGGCACGCCGGCCGGCCAGACCTTGGGCACGCCGTGCGTGGCCTCGATCCAGCGGCACAGCCGCGCCAGTTGCGTCAGCGCGCGCGGGTCTTTCGGCAGGTGCGCGAAGCCGACCAGCTCGATCTGCACCGCCGAGTCGCGGTTGGTCTGCACGCCGCCCTGCGCGTTGCGCAAGGCGCGTGCGCCTTCTGCGGTGTCGACGTGCTGCAGGATGCGCGTCGCATCGACGGTGAAGTGCGGGTCCGACTTCTTTTCCGCAAACGCCGCCAGCGCGCCGGCGGCGCTGCTGCCTTCGGTGGTGTGGTGAACGATCTTGAACGGCCCGCTGACGTGCGGCCCCGACGACCCGGAGATCGGATGCCAGACGGCGAATGGACAGCGTGCCATGGAGAACCTCCGTTGCCTCGATGTCGAGCGCGGTCCTGCGTTGTAGCCAAGACCGCGCCGCGCTTGCATCCCTACATCGAATGACGCAGCACCTCGCCGCGCGGCGCGCGCAGCGTCGCCCACGCCAGCGCCACACAGACCGCCAGCACCGTGCCGTACAGCGCCATGAAGCCGGCCAGCGACCACCACGGCGAGACCACGCGCGCCACGCCGATGAACGACGCCGTGCCCCAACTCGCGCTGCTGATCGCGCCGAGCACCGCTGCCGGCCACCAGCTGCGGTCGATGCGCACGGCCGCGCCCCACAGCCGCGGAAAGACCCACGCATGCAGCGCCCAGCCGTTGACCGTCAGGACGCCGACGACAATCAGCTTGGCCTGCAGCTTCGCGCTCGGCCACCACGGCCCGGCGCTGGCGGCGACGTCGATCGCCACCAGCATCAGGCCGCTCGCCCACAGCGCCGACAGTCCGAGCGACACCGCGCGCGCCGTGTGCCGCAGGCGCGACGCGTCGATGCGCTGCGTCGTCACGAGGCGCAGGTCTTCGCGCAGCACCGCAGCCAAGGTCATCGCGAAGGTGATCACGTGCAGGAACAGCAGGCCTTGATGCAGCACCGACAGCGCGCTCACGACTGGCCCTTCACTTGCACAGCGACACACCGGACAGGATCGGCAGCGTGTCCGGGTTGGCTTGCAGCTTGCCGAACAACCCTTGCGTTTCCTTCTCCGGCCCGGCGGCGAAGTACATGTGGTTGGCTTCGCCGAGGCTCGCGCCGTTGCCGAACTGCAAGCCCCACAGGCCTTCGATGACCACCTTCCTGCCGCTGGCGTCGCGCACGTAGTCGAGCGCCACGCGATAACGCGGATGAAACGCCACCAGCGTGCCGTCGCCGAAGTTGCCGACGATCATGCAGCCCGAGTACAAGCCGAAGTCGGCCGGCGCCGGCGCGATGCCCCACGGGTAGTTCAGATATCCCCGACCGTGCCAGCGCGCCACGAGCTTGCCGGCGGCGTCGAACTCGGCCAGGCGCCCTTGTGCGGGCGGTGGCTTGGTGGGATCGGGGGCGACGTGACGTCCGTACATGACGAAGGTGCTGCGGCCGAGGGTCTGCACGTTGAAGGCTTCGAAGCTGCCGGGCTGCGCGCCGCTGGCCGCGCGAAACGGGTTCGCCAGTGGCGCCTGCTCGGTGAACGCGTGATCGAAGCGGCGCAGTTGCGCGTCGGCGCCGAAGTCGGCGGCGTACATCGCGTCGGCATCGGGCGAGACGGCGACGCCGCTGAACGACGAGCCGCGCGCGGTGCCGTCGACGACGACGGCTGAATCCACCGGATGGTCGAAGCCACCGTCGGCGCGCTTGCGCTCGGTCCATGCGGTGACGGTGCCGGAGAGGTTGGCGAAGAAGAATTTCGTGCCGGCGGTGATCGGCCCGTTGGCGTGAGGCTGCGTGATCGTGAAGCTGCTGCCCGGGTTGAAGGCCACGCCGCTGACCGGGCCGAGCGTTTCGACGATGGCGAGTTCGTCCTGAAACAGCGGCGTGCCTCCGACATCGCCGACGTACTGGATGGACTTGCCGGTGCCGGCCGCACCGATCCAGAAGTGGCCGCCGAAGCCGGCCGGGCGGATGGCGATGCCCCAGGCGTTCTTCATCTCGGGCTCGACGATCGGCGCGTTGTAGGCATCAGTCGAGGCGACGAGGTTGGTTTGTGCGACGCCGGGGAAGCCTTTGAAGCCGCTGCCGCTGCCTTGCGCGGGCTCGCGCAGATCGGTCTCGTACAGCGAGGGCAGGCCGCGCGAGCGCAGGCCGTGATCGGCTTGCGCGTACGCGCTGCGCGCCTGTTCGAGCGTGGCCGCATCGGCCTCGTCGTCGGCATCGGTCTGCGCTGCGGTCGGTAGCGCGCGTGCGGCGGCATCGTCGTCGTCGTTGCCGCCGCACGCGGCGAAGAGGGCTGCGGCGATCGCCACCGCGGCCAGCGCATGGGGAGAACGGGGAATGACATTCATCTCGAAGAACCTCGTGTAATGACTCAGGAGCTGAGCGGGTTCGCACTCTCGTCGTTCACGCGCCGCTTTTCTTGAAGATCGACGACAACCCGCGCGCCGCGGCCGTGCGGCAACGCGAAGTCCACGCCGCGGTACGGCGGCACGACACCCGACGGGTTGAAGCGCAACATGCTGGTGAAGTACGACTCGCGCGTCAGCGCCATGTCGATCGTGGCCGCGATGCCCGGCCACTGGCAGAGCTCGCGCGCGTAGCCGAGCAGGGCGGGGAAGTCGGCCAGGCTGTGCCTGTGCAGGCCGGCCAGCGTGCAGTAGACCCACTCGAAGCGCAGCAGCGCCGGCAGCAATAGCCAGTCGGCTTCGGTCGGCGCGTCGCCGACGAGGAAGCGCCGCTGCGCCAGATGTTGGTCGAGCGCGCGCAGCGCTGCGAAGTAGCGGCTCGCCGCCGCATCGCGCTCGGTGGCCGTGGTGGCGAAGAGCACCGCGTAGATGCCGCGGCTCACGTCGCGCTGCAAACGCTCGTTCCAGTCGTCGATGCGCGCGCGCAGCGGCAGCGGGTAGAGATCGAGCGCGGGGTTGTCGGCCACGGCATCGAACTCGCTGCCGAGCATGCGAAACAGCTCCGCCGATTCGTTGTTGACGATCGTCTCGCGCTGCTTGTCCCAAAGCACCGGCACCGTCGGCCGGCCGGTGTAGCGCGCATCGGCCATCGCGTAGAGCTCGCGCAGGAAGCGCAGGCCGTACAACGGGTCCGGCGCTTGCGCCGAAAACGCCCAGCCTTCTTCCTCGACCATGTGGTGATGCACGAACGAGACGCTGATCGCGCGTTGCAGGCCCTTCAGCTCGCGCACGATCAGCACGCGCTGCGCCCACGGGCAGCCGAGCATCGCGTAGAGGTGGTAGCGCCCGGCCTTGGGCGGATGCGATGCATTGCGCTGGCGCGAGATGCGCTGGCGAAACGTCGTCACGCGGTGGATGTCGTAGGCGCTGTCTTTGGTGAAGGGGGCGGCGGTCATGGTGTGGGTGCGGTCGTGAAGCGTTGCGGGGGCGCGATGGTTGTGCGCGCACGCGCGCGGGTCTTGCACTTCTGCGACACAGGCGCATGGGCGTCGCTGTGCCGCTTGCTCGTCGCAATCGTCCAAGACCTGCGCCGCGGCGGTGGCGACGATGCGTGCATGAACACGCTCACCTCCCGCACCACCATCGCCGTCGGCCGCGCCGCACGGCACCCACTGCGGCGCGCTGCCGAGTGGCTGCACACGCGCTGGCATGAAGCCCGGCTCGACGCGCCCACGCGCTACCTCAGCCGGGCCATCGATCACGCCGACCTCGAGCGCCGCCAGCGCGCGCTCGATCGTTGCGGATGCCGGCCGCCATGTTGAAGCCGGTGCTGTGGCCCGAGCACCGCGGCCAGGGCTATGCGCAGGAAGCCCTCAAGGCGGTGTTGTGGCATGCGCAGAGCGCGAGTGCAGGGCGCTCCTTCGTTGCCGTCTGCAACCTGCCGGACACGGCGGGCGACCGTCTGCTGCGCCGGCTCGGCTTCGCACCCGGCTACGAAGCCGACGCCGGACGCTGGCGCGTGCGTCAGTACTGCAGGCCATCGGCCACCTGCTGACCCCTACGTTGTCGGCCGTCGCGCGGGGCGCTCGTCCCCTCCGTCGGCGCGCCACCTCGCTTCGACGCCGCCGCGTGGGACCATCGCCCCATTCACGTCGCAGGCGATGCGCGCGATGCTGCGATCAAGGGATGGGCAGGGGCTCAACGAAAGCTCTGCTGCGATGAATGACTCGATCGACAGCACCACGCCGCCCGGCGCGGTGCGCACACAGCACCTGCCGGTGTCCGACGACTTGAAGCCGCTGGTCTCGGCGCTGATCGGCGTCGAGATGGGGCCGACCGGCCCGACGCCGCTGGCGATTGCGCCGCACGATGCGATGGTGCTGACCGTGCAGTTCGCGCGCCATGGCGGCAGCGCCGTCGAGGCCAAGAGCGAACTCGGCTCGAACACGCGCATCACCGGCATTCGCCGCTAGACCGGCAGCTTCCTCGGCCCCGGCGACGT
>CADEEN010000021.1:9465-11039 GCA_902826345.1 uncultured Burkholderiales bacterium
GTTTGCGCTGCTGACGCCGCAGGGCGCGGTGCAACTGCTCAACAGCCGGCGGCTCGACGCCAGCCCGCGCATCCGCGTGCCGCTGGCCGAGTTGCTCGACGCGGGCTTCACGCGCACGCTGGAGTCGCGCATCGCGCTCGCCGGCGGCCTGGCCGATCAGCTGCAGACCTTCGCGGCCTGGCTCGAAGAGCGCGTGAAGGCGCGCGGCCGGCAGGAGCGCGCGGCACTGCGCGCTGCGCGCGCGGCGATGCGCCTGTGCGCCGAGCCGTTGCTGGAGATGGATCGCCTGGCCGACGAACAACACGTGTCGCGCCGGCAGATCGAGCGCGACTTCACGCGCTGGCTCGGCGTCTCGCCGCGCCACCTGTCGCAGGTGGCGCGCGTGCAGGGTGTGGCCCGGCATGCGCGCGCCGGCGCTTCGCTGGCCGTGGCGGCGGCGGAGATGGGATTCGCCGACCAGTCGCACATGAACCGCGTCGTGCGCCAACTCACCGGCGTGACGCCGCGGCAGTTCCTGCGCTCGTCGGGCTCACCGATCTCGGCGGCGTTTCGCGCCGCCACCGGCGGCGGCACGGTCTATCTGTAGTCGGCTGCGGTGCTGCGGCTCAACCGCGTGAAGACGTTGACCGCGAACAGCAGCACCGCCAGCGAGACCATCGTCGCGCCGGTGGCGATGAAGGGCACCGGCTTGGCGTCCGTCGCCACGCCCCAGGCGAACGCGCCCATGAAGATCACCAGCCCGGCCGTGTGCAGCCAGTAGTGCGCATGCGCCAGCCAGTGTTGCTGCAAGTGCGGGTGCACGCGGTAGATCAGGCCGATCAAGCCGAGAGCCACCCAGCCGAGCAGGTTGATGTGCGCATGCACGTGCGTGAAGCGAAAGTCCTGCGTCGCGCCCATGGCGGTGCCGAGTGCCACGCCGACGACGAAGAAGGCGACGGCGCTGTGGATCAAGCGGTTCGACAGCATCGCTCAGCCTCCCGGCGTGACGAGGCTGTGCAGCTCGACGACGCTGCGCTTGGGCCGCACGCCCGGCGGCAGGTTCGGCGCGACGAACCAGGCGAAGAACTTGTCGGCCTGCGCCTTCGTTTCCCAGACTTCGAGCACGCGCCACTGGCCGCTGTCGGCCGCGCGGTGGGCGCTGTGCATGACGAAGCCTTCGGCCTGCTTCAACTGCGCCGCCAGCAACGACAGCATGCCGTCGTAGAGCGCTTCGGTTTGGTTCTCGACCTGTGCGGTGACGAGGACGGGCATTTTGATGACTCCTTGAATAGCGGACTGACGATCATCGGCAGCCCACGCATGCGCGTCTTGTACGAACGCGACGCCTTGCGCGCTGCGCGTAGAGTGCGCGCCCAAGGAGAGCTGTTCGAAGATGAAGGATGTTCTGCAACGCCAGCGCGAGGCCTACTTCGCGCACCCTGTCCCCACGCTGGCCGAGCGCCGCGCCGACCTGCGCACCTTGGAGCGCTTCGTGCGCGATCAGCGCGACGCGATCTGTGACGCCATCAGCGCCGACTACGGCCACCGCTCGCGCCACGAGACGCTGCTCGCCGAAGTGGTGCCGGTGCTCGACG
>CADEEN010000021.1:11049-20765 GCA_902826345.1 uncultured Burkholderiales bacterium
CCACAAGCGGCCTGGCGCACGACTGGATGGAAGAATTCAAGGTGAACCACCTGCCCCTGGTGGAGAACAAGCGATTGGTGGGGGTGGTACAGGACAGCGCATTGGTGGACAACGGCGATGCCGCGGCCACGCTCGACAGCGTGCGCGACCGCCTCACGCACGCCTTCGTGCGCGGCGGTCAACACATCTACGACGTGATGAAGGTGTTCAGCGAGCAGAACCTCACCGTGGTGCCGGTGCTCGACGACCTGAAGAGCACGCACAAGCACGTGGCCGAATGGATGAAGCCGCAACGGCGCTCGATCGACCGGCTGGTGTTCGGCCTGGCGAGCAACCGCGTCGTGCCGCAGCCGCTGGGCGTGGTGGGCGTCATCGTGCCGTGGAATTTTCCGCTCAACCTGAGCTTCATTCCGCTGTCGGCGATCTTCGCCGCCGGCAACCGCGCGATGGTCAAGATGAGCGAGAACTCGCGCTACCTTGCGCGCCTGTTGATCGAGCGCATGCCGGCGTACTTCCCACCCGAGAAGCTGCAGTTCTTCGACGAGACCGGCGGCGTCGGCGTCGAGTTCTCGAAGCTTGCGTTCGACCATTTGCTGTTCACCGGATCGGGCACGACCGGCCGCGCCGTGATGGCCGCGGCGGCGCAGAACCTGTGCCCGGTGACGCTCGAACTCGGTGGCAAGGCGCCGGCCGTGGTCTGCGACGACTTCCCGCTCGCCACCGCGGCCGAGCGCATCCTCTTCGTCAAGTGCCTGAACGCCGGGCAGATCTGCACGTCGGTCGATCATGTCTTCGTACCGCGCACGCAGGTCGATGAATTCGCCAGGCTCGCCGCGCAGATCGTGCCGAAGCGCTACCCGCGCCTGGATTCGCCCGACTACACCTCGACCGTCGACCAGCGCTCGTTCGACCGTCTCGTCGGCGCGATGGACGATGCGCGCGCGCGCGGCGCGACGTTGATCAACCTGATCGACAGTGGCCCTGCGCACGACCGCGCGAGCCGCAAGATCGCGCCGCATGTGGTGCTCAACGCGCCGTGGGACAGTGAGTTGATGAAGCGCGAAATCTTCGGCCCGATCCTGCCGCTGGTGGCCTACGACACGCTCGACGAAGTGATCCAACGCATCAACAGCGGCCCGCGTCCGCTGGCGCTGTACCCGTTCAGCCATGACAACGCGCGCATCGAGCGGCTGCTGACGCATGTGATGTCGGGTGGCGTGTCGATCAACGACGCGCTGTTCCACGTCGGCCAGCACGACCTGCCGTTCGGCGGCATCGGCGATTCCGGCATGGGCCACTACCACGGCCGCGAGGGGTTCGAGACGTTCTCGAAGCTGCGGCCGATCTTTCATCAGGCGCGGCTGTCGAGCGTTGGCCTACTGGCGCCGCCGTATGGGCGGTTGGCTGAGCGGATGTTGGCGTTTTTGATGCGGTGAGTGGAGAGAGGGCGATGACGGCACGCCAAGGCGACGAACCCGCTGGCGCCAAGAAAACTGTATGCAGATCCAGTCTTTTGCGCTAATCTAGCGAGAACAAATTCAGACGTCCCCGCAAGCGTGTGACATGACAACTAAATCCCTCGCTCCCTGTGCTGACGATTTCACGACATTCGTCCGGTGCCGCAAGTTCAAGACCATCTTGGCTGACCCGCCCTGGCAGTTCCAGAACCGCACCGGCAAGATTGCTCCGGAGCACAAGCGGCTCTCCCGCTACGGCACGCTGACGCTGGACGACATCAAGGCCTTGCCTGTGGGCGAGGCTGCGCAGGAGACGGCTCACCTGTACCTGTGGGTACCAAATGCGCTACTCCCCGAAGGGCTGGCCGTGATGCAGGCGTGGGGCTTCAATTACAAGTCCAACATCGTCTGGCAAAAGGTGCGCAAAGACGGTGGCCCTGACGGGCGGGGCGTGGGCTTCTATTTCCGCAACGTGACCGAGCTTTTGCTGTTCGGCGTGCGCGGCAAGAACGCCCGCACGCTGCAGCCTGGGCGCACACAGGTCAACATCATGTCCACGCGCAAGCGCGAGCATTCACGCAAGCCTGACGAGCAGTACGAGCTAATTCAAGCTTGTAGTCCTGGCCCGTACTTAGAGCTGTTCGCGCGGGGCGCGCGTCCTGAGTGGACGATTTGGGGCAACCAAGCTGACGAGAGCTACACGCCTTCATGGCCGACGTACGCGCACCATTCGCAGCGCAACCTGGAGCTGGCTACGGCTGAGTAGGTTCTTCCTCTTCCAGCGCGTCAACAGCGGCCGCATCGAAGCGGATCATTGACGCCGGCAGTCCGATCAGGACAAGCGGACAGGGGTTGCCAACGCCACGCTGGATGCGGTGCTGTAGCTTGGCCCAATGGGTTGTTGCCTGGCCGTACTTGTTGCCCACAAAGTTGTCTGCCCATGCATCGGGGAACGGCATCGGCCGCTCTGTCCGCTGGACGCGCCTGAGTACGTTCGTTTTTTGCTTAGGGGTCGGAACATAGCCGTTGGCAGCAAGGTCATCGAAGCTCCCGATCTTGCGGTCGTCAGCAAACTTGCGAACTGCGTCCCACAGCTTGTCCTGGAGCGAGGAACCACGAGTCACAAGCACGCCAACGCTGATCGCGCCTTCGGCATGCAGCCGTTTGAAGTTCTCGAGGTCGCGGTCAAAGAAAGGATCTTTGTTGTTCCATTCGATCTCCATGGCAACCACGCCCACGCCCTTGAAGCGGCGGACATGATCGACCTCGTGCGAGGTTGACTCCATCGGCACCTCGTCCACGGTCTTCGTGATGACGAACTCGTGCTTGTTCCAGTCCATCCCGGCCAAAGTCTTGCGCAGACGCTGGGTGAACTTCGTTTCACCGCCACCGCTGCCGATGATCTCGGTGATGGGCAGTTCGAGATCGGACAACGCTTTCTCAAGTTCCGTGATGGCTGCAGGGAAGTCTTGGACCAGGATGCCTGCCGCATGCGACACGAAGACGACGTCAAATCCCTTGTCTTTCAAGGATTGAAACGGGGGTTTGCGTGCATTGGCCACCGGACAGGATCATATGCGGGCACCTTGCTCGCCGACGAACACCGGCAGACTTTGTAGACGCGACCGCAGCGCGTGCTCGGCGCGGCGTTGACGTGCTGCGTCGTGCAGCCTCCCTGTCGCGATCTGCTTTTCCGTCACTTTCCCACGATCGATCTCGACGAGCGGGCGGCCAAAGCCAAGGAACCCGGCCCAATGCACACGTCGTTGATCCATCAAGGAAGTGTTGTGTTGAAAGCGCAGGGAATCGAGTTCCGTTGGCCCGGGTTTTGGGCGTTCACGTCGGCCAGCATCTTGGCCATCGGCTTGTGGCTGCTGCTCTGCGGTATTGCGGTGCGTGTCGATCCGGGGTTGGGCCGTGCTGACTTCGCCAGTCTGTTGGCGGTGATGTGGTTGACGGTGGCCTGCACGCGTCTGGGACTGGATCCGCGTAGTAGTAGGGTTGCGGCTGCGTTGCAGGTTGGCGCTTGCGCGGTGGCCGTTTTGTTGTTGCAAGCGGTGCTTTAGACGGCTTGCTGGCGAGACCCGCCGCGTCCAACTGGTTCGTTGTACGCGGGGGCTTCGACAGGCTCAGCCCGAACGGGCTCTTGCGATTCCAAGGCACTTCGACAGGCTCAGTACGAACGGGTGTGGGCGCGAGCGTGCTTCTCTGTGCTCGGGTGCGTATCGACGGACCGGCGCGGGGGGCTTCGATACCTCAGCCCGAACGGATTGGGTGCGCAAGGCTTCGATACGCCGCCACGGCGTACCCTGTCCTGAGGTATCGAAGGATCAGTCCGAACGAGCGCGTTCGTTGACGCCGACTCAGCCGCCACCCGCGACCGGATGCTGCGCCATACCCTCCAGCGCCTGCACCAGCGCAGAGTGATCCATGTCCGCCAGCCCCGCCGCCGCACAGGCCTGCATCAGTTGCGCCGTCATCGCCGTGTTCGGCAGCGCCACGCCGAGCGCGCGGGCGCCTTGCAGCGCGAGGTTCAAATCCTTCTGGTGCAGCTTGATGCGAAAGCCCGGGTTGAAGGTGCGCTTGACCATGCGCTCGCCGTGCACTTCGAGCACGCGGCTCGATGCGAAGCCGCCCATCAGCGCCTGACGCACGCGCGCCGGATCGGCGCCGGCCTTGCTGGCGAAGACGAGGGCTTCGGCCACCGCAGCGATGTTGAGCGCGACGATGACCTGGTTGGCCACCTTGGTGATCTGCCCCGCGCCGGCCGGGCCGACGTGGGTGATGTTCTTGCCCATCAGCGCGAGCAGCGGTTGCAGGCGCGCGAAGACCTCGTCCTTGCCGCCGACCATGATCGTCAGCGACGCTGCCTTCGCACCCACCTCGCCGCCCGACACCGGCGCGTCGAGCCAGTCGGCGCCGGTGGCTTCGATCTGCTTGGCGAACTCCTTGGTCTCGATCGGCGAGATCGAACTCATGTCGACGACGGTCTTGCCTTTGCTCAGTGCGGAGACGATGCCACCCTCGCCGAACAGCACCTTATGCACGTCGGGCGTGTCGGGCACCATCGTGAAGATCACGTCAGCTTGTTTCGCCACCTCGGCCGGCGTCTTGCACGCCACGGCGCCGGCGTCCTTCAATGCCTGCGGCACGTCGCTGCGCGTGTTGACGAACAGCTCGTGCCCGGCCGCACGCAAGTGGGCCGCCATCGGCTCGCCCATGATTCCGAGACCGATCCAACCGAGCTTCATGATGCCTTCATCTCCTTGACGATTTGCTGCGAGCCGGCGATGAGGATGCGCGCGTCCGAGCTGATCGTGACGAAATCGAACCCCTTGGCGATGCGCGCGCGCGCCACGTCCGTGCGGCCGTTGTGCACGCCGGCCTTGATGTCGTGCGCCTTGGCCCGGGCGAGGATGTGGTCGATGGCCTGCGCGACGGGCGGATCGACATCGTCGAACACCGGCGTGCAGCCCAGCGACAAGGACAGGTCCGACGGGCCGATATAAACCGCGTCGAGCCCCTCGACCGAGCAGATCGCGTCCAGATTGTCGAGCGCCTGCGCGGTTTCGATCATCGCGAAGACGACAACATTGTCGTTCGCCGCCGTGGCGTAGTCGGCGCCGTGCACGAGCCCCGCGCGCACCGGGCCGAAGCTGCGCCCGCCGCGCGGCGCGTAGTGGGTGTAGGCGACCAGGCGTTGCGCGTCCTCGCGCGTGTTGACCATCGGGCAGATGAGCGCCTGCGCGCCGGCATCGAGGATCTTCATCAGCGGCGCCGGGTCGAGCCACGGCGCGCGCACGACCGGCATCGCCGGCGTGGATTGCAGCGCTTGCAGCATCGTCAGCAGCGCGCCTTCGTCGATCAGGCCGTGCTGCATGTCGATCGTCAGCGTGTCCCAGCCCTGGTGGCCCATGACTTCGGCCGAGAAGCCGTTGGGGACGGCGAGCCAGCCGTTGATGGCGGGCTTGTTTTGCGACCAGAGGGTGCGCAGTTTGTTTTCTCTCATTTCATTTCCCTTCGTGTCATGTCACAGGTGCGGGATTGAACAGCACCAACGCGTTGTGCAGTTTCCACTGCTCGGCCCAGGTTTTCTTCTTGCCGCTGGCCACTTCGAGCATCAGGTTGAACAACTCCCAGCCGACGTCTTCGATCGTCGCCGTGCCATCGGCAATCGTGCCGGCGTTCACGTCCATCAGATCGTGCCAGCGCCGTGCCAGATCACTGCGCGTCGCCACCTTGATGACCGGCACGGCCGCCAGCCCATACGGCGTGCCGCGGCCGGTGGTGAAGACGTGCAGGTTCATGCCGGCCGCGAGTTGCAGCGTGCCGCAGATGAAATCGCTGGCGGGGGTGGCGGCGTAGGTCAGGCCTTTGGCCTTCAGCTTCTCGCCGGGCGAGAGCACGTTCGAGATCGGCGCCGAGCCGGACTTGACGATCGAGCCCATCGCCTTCTCGACGATGTTCGACAGCCCGCCCTTCTTGTTGCCCGGTGTCGTGTTGGCGCTGCGATCGACCTTGCCGCGTTGCAGGTAGGCGTCGTACCAGGCCATCTCGTCGATCATGCGCTGCGCGACTTCGGGTGTGGTGGCGCGCGAGGTGAGCTGGTCGATGCCGTCGCGGACCTCGGTCGTCTCGGAGAACATCACGGCCGCGCCGGCGCGCACGAGAAGATCGGTGCAGAAGCCGACTGCCGGGTTGGCGGTGACGCCGGAGAAGGCGTCGCTGCCACCGCACTGCACGCCGACGACGAGCTCGCTCGCCGGCACGGTCTCGCGGCGACGCGCGTTCAGCCGTTCGAGGTGTTCCTCGGCCTGGCGCATGATCGATTCGATCATCGACATGAAGCCGACATGCGCCTCGTCTTGCAGGCAGACCACGTCGAGCTTGGCTTCTTCGCTCGCGCCGACATCGGCGACGTTGCGCTCATCGACGATCTCGAACGTGCCCGGCGGCATCAGCCGCTCGGGTTGCAGCTTCTCGCAACCGAGACTCACCACCATCACCTCGCCGCCGAAGTTGGGATTCAGGCTGATGTGGCGCAGCGTGCGGATCGGGATCTCGGCGCCGGGCGCGTCGATTGCCACGCCGCAGCCGTAGGTGTGCTCCAAACCGATCACGTCGTCGACATTGGCGAACTTCGGCAGCAATTCGGCCTTGATGCGCTGCACCGCGAAGTCGAGCACACCGGCGACGCACTGCACCGTCGTCGTGATGGCCAGGATGTTGCGCGTGCCGACCGTGCCGTCGGCGTTGCGAAAACCTTCGAAGGTGTGGCCGTCGAGCGCGGGCAGCGGCGGCGGCTTCACCGTCGAGATCGGCAGGCCATCGAGCCCGCGCGCATCCGGCATCTTCAGCAGCCGCTCGTGCACCCAGCTACCGGCGGCGATGGCGTTGAGCGCATGGCCGATCGGGATGCCGTAACGCAGCACCGGCGCGTCGGCCTCGATGTCCACCAGCGCCACCTTGTGCCCCTGCGGCACGCGCTCGCGCAGCACGAGGCCCGACGGCAGCACCGCGCCGGGCGGCAGGCCGCCGTCGTTGGCGACGATCGCGACGTTGTCGCGCTCGTACATGCGGATCGTCAGTGGTTCACTGATGTTCAAGCGATTCCTCCCGCAAACACGCAAGGTGCGCGTTCGTCCGTGCGACCGCCGCGGAACTGGCTTTGCCAGGCCGCTGGCGGTGCCCCCTTGAGGGGGAGGCGGCGAAGCCGCTTCGGGGGTGGTCCATCACTCGGGTTTGATCCCCGCCGTCTTGATGACCTTGGTCCACAGATCGATCTCGCTGGCGACGAACTTCGCGTACGGCGCGCCGCCCGGCGCCGGCACGACGAAGCCCAGTGTCTCGAGCCTCTGCTTGATTTCAGGCGAGGTCATCACCTTGCGCAGAGCAGCTTCGATCTTGTCGACGATGGGCTGCGGCGTGCCCTTGGCCAACGACAGACCCGACCACGACAGCGCCTGGAAATTCGGGATACCGCTCTCGTGAATGGTGGGCGTGTCCGGGAACAGCGGGTTGCGCTGCAGGCTGGACACGGCCAACGCGCGCAACTTGCCGGCCTTCACGTGCGGAAAGGCCGTGTCCTGGTTGATGAACATCAGCGGGATCTGTCCGCCGAGCAGGTCCTGCATCATCGGGCCGCCGCCACGGTACGGGATGCCGACCATGAACAGGCCCTTGCAGTCCTTGGCACCGGGCGCGCACTTGCTGCCCTCCAACTTGAACAACTCCATCGCCATGTGGCCCGATGCCGCGTGGGTGAAGCCATAGTTCAGCTTGCCCGGATTGGCGCGCACGTAGTCGACCAGTTCCTTGAACGTTTTCCACGGCGTGC
This sequence comes from uncultured Burkholderiales bacterium, assembly GCA_902826345.1. GTDB lineage: Bacteria > Pseudomonadota > Gammaproteobacteria > Burkholderiales > Burkholderiaceae_C > CADEEN01. The sequence goes on from CADEEN010000021.1 coordinate 18,844, forward strand.
TGGCGTTGACGACGAGCACGTTCGGGCCCGAGTGCACCTGCGCCACGTGCACGAAATCCTTGTTCGAGTCGTAGCCGAGACCGGGGTTGAGGCCGTGCGCGACCGCGCTCTGGCCGACGCCCGTCTGGATGATGGTGTAGCCGTCGGCGGGCATCTGCTTGACGGCGCGCAAGGTGCCCACCGTGCCGCCGGCGCCGCCGATGTTCTCGACGATCACCTGCTGGCCCAGCTCCTTGCCCAGCGGTTCGGCGACCAGGCGCGCCATGACGTCGCTGGTGCCGCCGGGCGGGAAGGGGCTGACGATCTTCAGCGGTTTGCTGGGGAAGTTGTCTTGCGCTGCCGCAGGCAATGAGACGGCGCAGGCCAGGGCACAGAGAAGGGTGGAGAGCAGTTTCATCGGTGATGTCCTTTCAAAGCAGGTTCAGATGGCGCCGTGCGATTCCACGTACAGCGCGTAAAGCGAGTGGCAGCTCGCCATGTAGAGGCGGTTGTTCTTCGGCCCGCCGAAGCACAGGTTGGCGCAGCGCTCGGGCAGCTTGATGAAGCCGATCGCCTTGCCCTGCGGGTTGAAGGCGGCCACGCCATCGAGGTCTTCGGGCTTGCCACGCAGCTGGAACACCTTGCGCCCGCCGACGTCGCTGGCCTCGGCGTTGAGCGCGCCGTTGCTGCCGTAGCCGCACCACAGGTTGCCGTCGCGATCGACCTTGAAGCCGTCGAGCGCGCCGAAGTCTGCCGCGTCGATCAGCTTGGTCTTGTTGGCCACCGTGCCGTCGGCGTTGACGTCGAAGCTCCAGAGGCTTCTGTTGGGCGTGCCGCGCCACTCGACGACGTAGAGTTTTTTCTCGTCGGGCGAAAAGGCGATGCCGTTGGGGTTGAAGAGGTCGGTGATGACGGCCGTGATCTTGCCGTCGGCGGCGATGCGATAGACGTTCGTCGTCGCCTGCTCGGTCTTCGCGCGCGAGCCTTCCCATTCACCGTTGATGCCGAACAGCGGGTCGGTGAACCAGATGCTGTCGTCGGACTTGATGGCGATGTCGTTCGGTGCGTTCAGGCGTTTGCCCTCGAAGCTGTCGGCAAGCACGGTGATCTTGCCGTCGCGCTCGGTGCGCGTCACACGCCGAGTCACCGAATGCTCGCCGGTGACGAGGCGGCCCTGGCGGTCACGCGCGTTGCCGTTGGCCCAGTTGGCGTTGGCGCGGTACACAGTGAACGCGCCCGACTTCTCGTCGAACTTCATGATGCGGTTGTTCGGAATGTCGCTCACCAGCACATGGCCCGGCTCACCGGCCTTCTCGCCCGGAAAGTACACCGGCCCTTCGGCCCAGCGCATGCCGGTGGCCACCTGCTCGACGGTGCTGCTGTAGATGCGGTACCTGCCGAAGCTCGGGTCGAGAATCAGCACCGCCGGATCCGGGTAGCGCTGGTTCGGCGTGAAGGCGAAGCTCTGCGCACGGGCGGCGCTGCCGACACCGGCCAGTGCGGCGGCGGCGATCAGTGAACGGCGTTGCATCTGTCGTGTCTCCTCGGTGCGGTTGTAGTTCAGCGGACCATGCACGGCCGCTTGGGGTCGAACGTCCAGTTCGGGATCAGGTATTGCATGGCGGTGGCGTCGTCGCGCGCGCCGAGGCCGTGCTGCAGGTAGAGCTGGTGCGCGTGCTCGACTTCAACCATGTCGAGCTCGACGCCGAGGCCGGGCTTCTTCGGCACCTGCACGTGACCGCCTTTGATCTGCAGCGGCGCTTTCGTCAGGCGCTGCCCGTCCTGCCAGATCCAGTGCGTGTCGATCGCCGTCACCTTGCCCGGCGCGGCGGCGCCGACATGCGTGAACATCGCCAGCGAGACATCGAAGTGGTTGTTCGAGTGCGAGCCCCAGGTCAGGCCCCAGTCGCGGCAGGTCTGCGCGACCCGGACCGAGCCGGCCA
>CADEEN010000022.1 GCA_902826345.1 uncultured Burkholderiales bacterium
GCGCGTGAGGGGCAGCGGCTGGGCATGGAGGGCGCCGTTGAAGCGGAGCGAGCGGGCGAGGTCTTCGAGCACGGTGGCGTCGAGATGCTGCTGCAGCGCACGCAAAGGTTGATGGAGCAATGCCGTGGCCTCGGCGCCGAGCAGCGCGCACAAGGCGTCGTTGGCATCGCGCACCAGCCCGCTGCCTTGCTCGACGATCAACATCGGCACCGCGTTGTGCGTGAAGACGCGGCCCAGCTGCTCCTCGGCGCGCTGCCGCGCCGCTTCGGCTGCACGGCGGTGCTGCTGCTCCACGGCAATGCGGCGACCACGCCGGCGCAGCACGACCCCCAGCAGCAGCAGCGCTGCGGCCGACGCGCCACCGACTCCCCAGGCCCACGCACGCTCGTTCTGCACCCGTCGCTCGAGCTGGCCGCGCTCGGCCAGCTCGCGGTGGCTGCCCAGCCACTGCGTGCGCAAGGCTTCGAGCTGGCCGCTGCGTTCGAGCTGCTCCAGCGCCCGCTGCAGCCGCGCCCGCAGCACCTCGTTGCCCGGCGCCACGGCAAAAGCGTAGGACTGCAAGCGCAGCGCGACGGCGCTGGCAGCAAGCGCTGCATCACCGCGTGCAGCCAGCGCCGGGTCGGCATAGGCGCGCGGCAACAACGCCACGTCCGCCTGGCCTGCCGCCACCGCCGCCAACGCCGCGGACGCATCGGCGTGGCGTTGCATCGGGCCGCGCAAGCCGCCGAGCCACTTGGCGGCGGTGTCGCGCATCGCCTCGCCCTCGAGCACGGCCACGCGCTGGTCGGCCAGCTCACCGAGGTCCTGCGGTGCGGCGCTCTCGCGGCGGTGATAGAGGGCCAGCGCAGGCGTGGCGTGTCCGTGTGCGAACAGCGCCCAGCGCCGCCGCTCGTCGGTGTCGACCATGGCGATCACGTCGAGCTGGCCGCTGCGAAATGCGGCTTCAGTGCGCGCCCAGGGTTGCAGGCTCACGCTGAACGATGCACCGATCAGCGGCGTCAGCGCCTCGAGCAGATCGATCTGGAAGCCGCGCGGCCGGCCGGCGGTATCGAGCGACTCGAACGGCGCGAAGGCCGCGTCGCCGCCGTAGCGAATCTCCCCCTCGATAGCGCGCGCGCTGGTCACTGCGTTTGGCGCCGCGGCGGGGCGCGACGTTCGTTCGTGGAATGTGCCCGATGTTAGCGGGGCCGGGCCGGCACCAGCGCGCCGCGCAGGTTGTTCAGCATCGCGTCAACCATGGCGTCCAGGTCGTAGCGCGGCCGCCAGCCCCAATCGCGCTGCGCCGACCTGTCGTCGATCGAGCGCGGCCAGCTGGCGGCAATGGCCTGGCGGAAGTCGGGCACGCAGTCCATCGTGAACGACGGCAGGCGCTGCCGAATGGCCGCAGCGATCTGCAGCGGCGTGAAGCTGATGCCGGCCAGGTTGTACGAGGTGCGCTCGATCACCTCCTCGGCCGGCGCCTGCATCAGCGCCAAGGTCGCGCGGATGGCGTCGTCCATGTACATCATCGGCAGCGCCTGGTCTTCTTGCAGGAAGCAGGTGTAGCGGCCCTCTTTCAAGGCCGCATGAAAGATCTCGACGGCGTAGTCGGTGGTGCCGCCGCCGGGTGGCGTCTTCCAGCTGATGAGGCCGGGGTAGCGCAGGCTGCGCACATCGACGCCGTGATGTCGGTGGTACCAGGCACACCAGCCCTCACCGGCGAGTTTGCTGATGCCGTAGACCGTGCTCGGGTCCATCACGGTCTTCTGCGGAGTCTGCTCTTGCGGTGTGCTCGGGCCGAAAGCGGCGATCGAGCTCGGCCAGAAGATGCGCTGCAGCTTGTGCGAGCGCGCCACTTCGAGCACGTTCAGCAAGCCCTTCATGTTGAGATCCCAGGCCCACATCGGGTGCTTTTCGCCGCGCGCCGACAGCGCTGCCGCGAGGTGATAGACCTGCGTGATGCCATGGCGCTCGACGATCTGCGTCAGTGCGCCGATGTCGGTGCAGTCGAGCGCTTCGTGCGCCAGACCCGGCACCTTGCCTTGCGGCGCCAGGTCGCTGGTGACGACGGTGTCCTGGCCGTGGCGCTCGGCGAGGGCGACGGCGAGCTCCGTGCCGATCTGGCCGTTCGCGCCGATGATGAGAACTTTCACTTCACCAAACCCAGCTCACGCCCGGCCTGCGCAAACGCCGCCACCGCGGCTTCGAGGTGATGGCGCTCGTGCACCGCGCTCATCTGCACGCGGATGCGCGCCTGGCCGTTGGGCACCACGGGGAAGAAGAAGCCGACGACATAGACGCCGAGTTCGAGCAAGCGCGCCGCGAGTTGCTGCGCCTTGACCGCGTCGTAGACCATGATCGGCACGATCGGATGCTCTCCGGCCTTGATGTCGAAGCCCGCTGCGCTGATCGCCTGGCGGAAGAAGCGCGTGTTGTCTTCGAGCTTGTCGCGCAGCGCGGTGCTGGCTTCGAGCAGGTCGAGCACGGCGATCGACGCGCCGGCGATGGCCGGCATCAGCGTGTTCGAGAACAGGTAGGGCCGCGAACGCTGGCGCAGCAGCTCGACCACTTCCCTGCGCGCCGCGGTGAAGCCGCCCGACGCGCCACCCAGGGCCTTGCCGAAGGTGCCGGTGACGATGTCGATCTTGCCGAAGACGTTGCGGTGCTCATGCGTGCCGCGGCCGGTCTTGCCCATGAAGCCGCTGGCATGGCACTCGTCGACGGCCAGCAGCGCGTCGTAGCGGTCGCAGAGCTCACGCATCGCGTCCAACTGCGCGATCGTGCCGTCCATCGAGAACACACCGTCGGTGAAGACCATCGTGAAGCGTGCGCCTTTGGCCTTGGCCTCCTGCAGGCAGCGCTCGAGGTCGGCCATGTTGTTGTGTTCGTAGCGCCAGCGCTGGGCCTTGCACAGGCGGATGCCGTCGATGATCGAGGCGTGGTTGAGCGCGTCGCTGATGACCGCGTCCTGCTCGCCGAGCAGCGGCTCGAACAAGCCGCCGTTGGCGTCGAACGCCGCGGCGTAGAGAATGGCGTCCTCGCAGCCGACGAAATGCGCGATGCGCTGCTCGAGCGTCTTGTGCAGGTCCTGCGTGCCGCAGATGAAGCGCACGCTGCTCATGCCGTAGCCGTGCGTGCGCAGGGCCTCGTGCGCGGCTTCGATGACTTTCGGGTGCGACGACAGGCCGAGGTAGTTGTTGGCGCACAGGTTGACGACGTCCCGGCCGTCGCCGGTTCTGACCATTGCGCCTTGCGGCGTGGTGATCACACGCTCGGTCTTGAACAGGCCGGCCGCGCGCAGCCCTGCGAGTTCGCTCTGCTGGTGAGCAATGAAGGGGTGGGCAATGGAGGCTGTGCTCATGGCTGTACACTCGATTCGTTGATTTCCAGTATATCGAACGAACGTTCAATGGCAACACGAAAAACGGCCGCCGCCGCACCGCAACCGCCCCGCGTCGGCGCCGCGCTGGCCGCGGTGCGCCGGCAGCGCGGGCAGTCGCTGGAAGACGTGTCGCGCCAGGCCGGTGTGTCGAAGTCGATGTTGTCGCAGATCGAGCGCGGCCAGGCGAATCCCACGGTGGCCGTGGTCTGGCGCCTGGCCACGGCCTTCGGCGTGCCGCTGGCCGAACTGCTCGGCGACGACAGGCCGGCCGAGCCGCTGCTGGCGACGCTGCCGGCGCACGCCACGCCGCTGCTGGCCAGCCCGGACGGCAAATGCGAGTTGCGCATCCTCGGGCCGATCGATCTGGCCGGGCGCTTCGAGTGGTATCTGCTCAGAGTGCAACCCGGCGGCGCGCTCGATTCGCGTGCGCACGAACCCGGGTCGCGCGAACATCTGACGGTGGACCGCGGCACGCTCGAAGTGCAGGCCGGCGCCGAGCGCGCGCGCCTGCGCGCCGGTGAGACCGCGCGCTACGCGGTCGATGTGCCGCACCGCATCCACAACCCGGGCAAGAGCACGGCGCAGGCGCTGCTCGTCGTCGTCCATGCAGCGTGACGGTTGTGGCAACAAGGTGAATATTCCCCCTTCAGGGTGAATGACAACCCGACCCACGCGGTGCGACCATGCACGCGCGATGAAGCTCGACGACACACCCGCGCGCGCGCTCTCGGCCGATCCGGCCGAGCGGCTGGTCGAGGCGATCGATCTGCCGATCGGTCGCTGGGGGCGCACGGGCGACCAAGCCACGCTGCTGTTCTGCAACGGCCCCTACACGCGTTGGGCGGGGCGCACCAGTGAGGCGCTCGTCGGCCGCACGCTGACGCAGTTGTTCGGCGCCTCGGCCTGGGCGTCGGCGAGCGAGGCCTTCGCCGCAGCCTTCGATGGCCGCACCGTGAGCTACGAGCGCCGCCTGACGCACCAGGGCGCGGCGGCACACTGGGCGCGCGTGCAGGTCTTTCCCGATCGCAACGCCGACGGCGACGTCGAGGCGGTCTACACGATCGCCTTCGACATCCATCAGGACGTGATGGAGCGCGAGCAACTGCGTGAAGCGCGGCAGCGCCTGAACCGCTTCACCGAGCACATCCCGTACCCGCTGACCTACGTCGATCGCCAGTACACCTTGCGCTTCGTCAACCTGGCCTACCAACACGCCGTCAGCCTGCCGGCCGCCGAGTTGATCGGCCGGCCGATCGGCCAGGTGCGCGGCGCGGCGCGCTGGGCCGAGCACAAGCCCTACTTCGACCGCGCGCTGGCCGGCGAGTCGGTGCAGTACACGCGGCTGGTGCAAGACCTGCCGCAAGGCGCTCGCTGGATGCGCACGAGCTACGTGCCCGACATGGACGACGGTGGCGGCACGGTGCAGGGTGTCTACACCGTGACCGTCGACGTGCACGAGCTCACCGAGGCGCAGCAGCGGCTGGCGCGCACGGCGCAGCGCGACGCGCTGACCGATGCGCTTTCGCGGCGCACGATGATGGAGCGCCTGGACACCGCGGTCGCCACCTGCGCAGCGCAGCCGGTGGCGCTGTTCTTCATCGACCTCGACGGCTTCAAGGCGCTCAATGATGCGCATGGCCACGCCGCCGGCGATGCGCTGCTCGTCTCGTTGAGGCAGGCGCTGGCGCGGGCGGTGCGGCTCGAAGACGCGGTGGGCCGCTTCGGCGGCGACGAGTTCCTCGTCCTGGCCCCTGTGCGCGACGCGACCGGCGCAGCCAAACTGGCGACGCACCTGCTGCACGCCGTGCGCGCTTGTGCGCAGCAGTGCTACGGCGCTGCGGGTGTGTCGGCCAGCATCGGCTACGCGCTGGCGCCGCAGGATTCCACGCAGGCGCTGCGCTTGCTGCAACTGGCGGACACGGCGATGTACGAGGCCAAGCGCGCCGGCAAGAACCGCGTCGTGCATTGCGCGGGTTGAATGTGCAGCGGCCGATCAGATCAGATCGGCCAGCACCAACCGCTCGAGCCCGGTGCGCTCACGGAAAGCCCGGGTCGCGGCCGACGATTCGAGCAACAGTGCGTTGACGAGAGCGCGCGCGGGCGTCGTTGCCGGGTCGGCCAGCAGCACCAGGCGCTGGCCGCTGCCCTCTTCGTCGAGCCGCGCCACCCAGTCCATCGCCGCCAACGCATCGACCACCGGCTCGATCTGCAGCGGGTCGGTGCCCAGCGCAGCGGCCAATTCGTGCAATGCCAGCCCACGCGCGCTGCCGCTGCGCGCGCGCGCCAACGCGCCGATCACCGACAGCGCCAACGCGAAGCGATGCCCCGGCGCGGTCGGCATGCGCGCGATGCGCATCGACAGGCTCGGCGCATAAGCGGCGATGACCGCGCCCCAGAGCACGATCAGCCAGCCGACGTAGATCCACAGCAGCAGAATCGGCACCGCGGCAAACGCGCCGTACACCGCCGAGATCGACGGAATGGTGCCGATGTACCAGGCCAGCAGGCGCTTGGCGACCTCGATGCCGACCGCGACGAACACACCGCCGGCCAGCGCATGACGCCAGCGCACATGCGTGTGCGGCACGTAGTGGTACAGCGCGGCCATGCCGAGCGCCAGCAGCGCGAACTCGACGAGATTGAGCAGCATCGCCACGCCGCCCGGCGGCGCGCGCACGAAGCCCTGACTCGCCGTCAGCACCCACGACGTCAGCGACAGGCTGATGCCGAGCAGCAAGGGGCCGAGCGTCAGGCCGCCCCAATAGACGAGCACGCGCTTGGCGATCGGCCGCGGCCGGCGCACGCGCCAGATGGCGTTGAGCGCGCGGTCGATGGTCAGCATCAACGCCAGCGCGGTGATCACCAGAACACCCAGGCCGACGCCGCCCAGGCGCGCCGCCTTGGCCGCGAACTGCGTCAGCGCCGAGAGCACCGGACGGGCGATGCCGTCGGGCACCAGCGCTTGCAGAAAGTACTTCTCCAGCGCCGTCTGAAAGCTGGCGAACATCGGGAAGGCACTGAAGATGGCGAGCATCACCGTCACCAGCGGCACCAGGGCGATCAACGTGGTGAAGGTCAGGCTGCTGGCGGTCAGGCCGAGGCGGTCTTCACGGAAACGCTCGCGCAGCGTGCGCGCGGTATCGAGCCAGGGCCAGCGCTGCAGCGTTTCGATCAGCTCTTTGAAACGGCTGCGCCATTGCGCAAGGTCGAGGGTCATGGACATGATCCTATGATGCCAGCGATGAACACCGCAGCCGCTTCTGCCGCGCCTGATGCCGTGCTCGTGCGCGCGCGCGCAGTGGCCTTGGCAAGCCTCGTCGGATTGATCGTGCTCGGCCTGGCGTGGGAGTTGTGGCTGGCGCCGACCGGGGGACGCACCTGGGCAATCAAGGTGCTGCCGTTGGCCTTTGCCATCGCCGGCATCGCGCGCTTTCGAATGTTCACGCACCGCTGGCTCAGTCTGCTCGTGTGGTTGTACGTCACCGAAGGGCTGGTACGCGGCGTCACCGAGCGCGGCCTGTCGATGACGCTGGCATGGCTGCAGGTGCTGCTCTGTCTGATTCTTTTTGCGGCGTGCTCGACGCATGTGCGCTGGCGGTTGCGCAAGTCATGAGCGCCGATCTGCTTAACGAGCTCGTCGCAGTCGTCGGTCAAAGCCACGTGCTGACGCAAGGCGATCTGTCGGCGTGGGAGCTCGACTGGCGCAAACGCTGGCGCGGCAAAGCGCTGGCCGTCGTGCGGCCCGGCAACACGGGCGAAGTCGCCGCCGTCGTGCGCGCCTGTGCCGCACACGGTGTGTCGCTCGTGCCGCAGGGTGGCAACACCGGCCTCGTCGGCGGCGGCGTGCCCGATGCCAGCGGCACGCAGGTGCTGCTGTCGCTCGCCCGCATGAACCGCATCCGCGAACTCGACCGCGCCAATCTGACGCTGGTCGCCGAAGCCGGCTGCGTGCTGCAAGCGGTGCAGCAGGCGGCCGACGACGCCGGCTTGCTGTTCCCGCTGTCGCTTGCCGCTGAAGGCAGCTGCACCATCGGCGGTAACCTGGCGACCAACGCCGGCGGCACGCAGGTGCTGCGTTACGGCAATGCGCGCGCGCTCTGCCTCGGCCTCGAAGTGGTCACGGCGGCGGGCGACGTCTGGCAAGGCCTCTCAGGTCTGCGTAAGGACAACACCGGCTACGACCTGCGCGACCTGTTCATCGGCAGCGAAGGCACGCTCGGCGTCATCACCGCGGCCACGCTGGCGCTGCACGGCAAGCCGGCGGCGACGATGACGGCGATGGCGTCGTGCGCCACGCTCGCCGAGGGCGTAACGCTGCTCGGCCTGGCGCAGCAGCGCCTCGGCGCCGGCCTCACCGGCTTCGAGGCGATGAATGCGTTTTCGCTGTCGCTGGTGGCGCGGCACATGCCGCAGTTGCGCCAGCCGCTGCCCGCCGCACCGTGGACCGTGCTGCTCGAACTCTCCGACAACGAGAGCGAGGCCCACGCCCGCGAGGGCTTCGAAGGGCTGCTCGGCGATGCGTTGGAGCGCGGCACGATCGGCGACGCAGCGATTGCCGAAAGCGTGGCGCAGTCGCACACGATGTGGCACCTGCGCGAATCGATCCCGCTGGCGCAGGCGCAGGAAGGGTTGAACATCAAGCACGACATCGCCCTGCCGGTGTCGCGCATCCCGGCGTTCTGCGAAGCCACGCAGGGCGCCCTCGAACGCGCTGTGTCCGGCGTGCGTCTGGTCAACTTCGGCCATCTTGGCGATGGCAACCTGCACTACAACGTGCAGGCGCCGGCCGGCATCGATGCGGCCGTGTTCCTCGCCGAGCGCGAGCATGAGATCAACCACATCGTCTACGACGCCGTCGCCGCGCACGGCGGCTCGATTTCGGCGGAGCATGGCATCGGCGTGTTGAAGCGCGATGAACTGGTGCAGTACAAGGATGCGACGGCGCTCGGTTTGATGCGTTCACTCAAGGCGGCGTTGGACCCGCAAGGGCTGATGAATCCCGGGCGGGTGGTTCTTTGATGGCGCTGCAACGCGCAACGCAGGCATGAAAAACCCGGCTCAAGCCGGGTTCAACTTCTGACTGGAGCCTCCGCTCCGAGGGGATTCGGGGAGCCCCGTATGTTCACCGCAGGTCTCACATGGTTGAGCAAAGCTCAACCCATGTGGAGACCACCGTTGCAAGAAAAGTCCGCCCCCGTCGTGAACCCCGAGTCCTCGCTCGCCAGCCACGCCACGATCGAGCCGATTTCTTCCGGCGTGCCCAGCCGCTTGACCGGAATCGTCGCCACGATCTTCTCCAGCACCTCGGGCTTGATCGCCTTGACCATGTCGGTGCCGATGTAGCCTGGGCTGACGGTGTTGACCGTCACGCCCTTGGCCGCCATCTCCTGCGCCAGCGCCATCGTGAAGCCGTGCATGCCGGCCTTGGCCGCCGAGTAGTTGGTCTGCCCGGCCTGTCCCTTCTCGCCGTTGACCGAACTGATCTGGATGATGCGGCCCCAGCCCTTCTCCACCATGCCTGGCACGACCTGCTTGGTGACGTTGAACATGCTGTTGAGGTTGGTGTCGATGACGGCCTTCCAGTCCTCCGGCGTCATCTTCAGGAACATGCGGTCCTTGGTGATGCCGGCGTTGTTGACCAGGATGTCGATCGCGCCATGCTCGGCCACCGACTTGGTGAAGGCATCGACGGTGCTCTGCCAGTCGGCGACGTTGCCCACCGAGGCGTAGAAGCTGTAGCCCTGCTCCTTCTGCTCGGCCAGCCACTTGGCGTGGTCACGGCTTGGGCCGCAGCCGGCGATGACCTTGTAGCCCTCTTTGTGCAGGCGCTGGCAGATCGCCGTGCCGATGCCGCCCATGCCGCCGGTGACGTATGCGACTTTCTGTGCCATCTCGATCTCCTTGAAGGGTTTAACGCTCGACGGTCAACGCTACACCCATGCCGCCGCCGATGCAAAGGCTCGCAATCCCTTTCTTTGCGTTGCGTCGGCCCATCTCGTGCAGCAGCGTCACCAGGATGCGGCAGCCCGAGGCGCCGATCGGGTGGCCGATGGCGATCGCCCCGCCGTTGACGTTGACCTTGCTCGTATCCCAGCCCATCTCGTTGTTGACCGCGCAGGCCTGGGCCGCGAAGGCTTCGTTGATCTCCAGCAGGTCCAGGTCCTGCGGCTTCCAGCCGGCGCGCTGCAGCGCCTTCTGCGACGCCGGCACCGGGCCCATGCCCATGATCGACGGGTCGAGCGCCACGGTGGCGTAGCTGGCGATGCGCGCCAGCGGCGTCAGGCCGAGCTGCTGCGCTTTCTTCGCCGTCATCACGACGACCGCCGCGGCGCCGTCGTTCAAGCCCGAGGCATTGCCCGCGGTCACGCTGCCGGCCTTGTCGAACGCCGGGCGCAGCCCGGCCAGGCCCTCGGCGCTGGTCTTGCGGTTGATGAACTCGTCGGCCGCGAAGACGATCGGATCGCCCTTCTTCTGCGCGATCGAGAACGGCACGATCTCGTCCTTGAACTTGCCCGCTTCCTGCGCGGCGGCCGCCTTCTGCTGCGACGCCAGCGCCAGCGCGTCCTGCTTCTCGCGCGTGATGTCGTACTTCTTGGCCACGTTCTCGGCCGTGATGCCCATGTGGTATTTGTTGTAGACGTCGAACAGGCCGTCGACGATCATCGTGTCGACGAGCTTCCAGTCGCCCATGCGCGTGCCGTCGCGCGAGGCGGGCAGTGCGTGCGGCGACAGGCTCATGCTCTCCTGGCCGCCGGCGATGACGATCTCGCTGTCGCCGTCGCGGATCGCCTGCGCCGCCAGCATCACGGCCTTCAGGCCCGAGCCGCAGACGGCGTTGATCGTCAGCGCCGGCACGCCTTGCGGCAGCCCGCTCTTGACGACGCTCTGCCGGGCCGGGTTCTGGCCGGCCGCGGCCGTCAGCACCTGGCCGAGGATGACCTCGTTGATCTGCTCGCCACTCAACTTGGCGCGCTTCAGCAATTCTTGGATCACAGCCGCGCCGAGTTCCGGCGCCGGTGTCTTGGCGAGCGTGCCGCCGAACTTGCCGACGGCCGTGCGGGCCGCAGCGACGATGACGATGTCTTCAGCCATGAACGTTCTCCTTAAGCCTTTGCCTTCACATAGCGGCCGGGGGCCGCCTCGATCGCCTTGTGCGAGCGATCACCATACGCCTTCGGTGCGGGAACCATCTTGCCGGCATGGGGTTTCAACCAAGCAGCCCAGTCGGTCCACCAGCTGCCGGGCACCTCCTTTGCGGAGTCGAACCACTGCGCTGCCGTGCCGCCCAACTTGCCATCGACCCAATGGCTGCGTTTCTTAGCCGCCGGCGGGTTGATGACGCCGGCGATGTGGCCCGACGCGCCGAGCACGAAACGGACTTTGCCCTTCAGGATGTTGCTGCTTTCGAAGGCCGCGTCCCACGGCACGATGTGGTCTTCGCGCGAGCCGTAGATGAAGACCGGCGCCTTGATCTTGCCCAGATCGATCTTCTCGCCGCAGACCTTCAACTTGCCCGGCTGGCGCAGCTCGTTCTTCAGGTAGGTGTGACGCAGGTACCAGCAGAACATCGGGCCCGGCAGGTTGGTCGAGTCGCCGTTCCAGTACAGCAGGTCGAACGGCGGCGGCTTGTCGCCCTTCAGGTAGTTGCCGACGACGTAGTTCCACACCAGATCGTTCGGCCGCAGGAAGCTGAAGGTCGTGGCCAGCTCCTTGCCCTTGAGCAGGCCCGGGCCGTTCGGCGCCTTTTCGCCGATGGTCGCTTCGCGCAACTGCACCGCCGGCTCATCGATGAAGATGTCGAGCACGCCGGTGTTGGAGAAGTCGAGCATCGACGTCAGCAGCGACACGCTCGCCGCGGGCTGTTCGCCGCGCGCCGCCAGCACCGCCAGCGCGGTGGACAGGAGGGTGCCGCCGACGCAGAAGCCCATGACGTCGAGCTGCGCGCTGCCGCTGATCGCACGCACCTCCTTGATGGCCGTGATCGGACCCTGCTCGACGTAGTCGTCCCAGGTCTTGTGCGCGATCGACTCGTCGGGGTTGCGCCAACTCATGACGAACATGCGATGGCCCTGGCCCACCAGGTAGCGGATCAGCGAGTTGTCGGGCTGCAAGTCGAGGATGTAGTACTTGTTGATGCACGGCGGCACGAACAGCATCGGCCGCTCGTGCACCTTGGCCGTCAGCGGCTTGTATTCGAGCAGTTGGAACAACTCGTTCTCGAACACCACCGCGCCCTCGGTCGTGGCGACGTTGCGGCCGACTTCGAAGACGCTCTCGTCGGTTTGCGAGACATGGCCCTGCTGCACGTCGCCCCACAGATGCGCCAGGCCCTGCGCGATCGACTCGCCCTTGGTTTCGAGCGCCTTGCGCTGGGCCTCGGGGTTGAAGGCCAGGTAGTTGCTCGGGCTGGCGGCGTCGATCCACTGCTGCACTGCGAAGCGCACGCGGGCCTTGGTCTTGGCGTCGCCCTCGATCGACTCGGCCATCTTCAGCAGCGTGCGCGAGTTCAGCAGGTAGGTCTGCGCGGCCATGGCCGTGGCCGGGTTGGCGGCCCAGTCGCCGGCGGCGAAGCGCCGATCACCGAGCCTGACCGGTTCGGCCTCGGCCTTGCCGGCGAGGCGCTCGACCGCGCCGTTCCACATCTGCGCCGCTTCCTTCATGTATTCGGCCTGCAGCGCGCAGACGGCTGCGGGCGGCAACGTCAGCCCCGCCGCGGCCTGCAACATCTCGCCCATAGCCTTGCCGAAGGCCTGCGGGTCGCCGCTGCCCCAATGCGGTGTCGAAGGGGGCGTCGATGGGGGCGCCATGAGTCCTGTCTCCTCTTGTGGGGTCTGCAAGTCGTGAACAATGACACGTTCGACGGCTCGGACTATGCCGCTTGTCAGCCGTTCTGCAAATACGCGTGATCGCCTACGGATGCTCTATATCGTCGCTCTGGCCTGGATGTACGTCGTGCTGATGGTGGCGCTGGCGGAAGTGTTCTCGCCGCAAGGCACGGTGCTGGGCGCGGCCTTCACCGTCGTCGGCTGGGGCGTGGTCCCGCTGTCGGTGGTGCTCTACATCCTGGCCACGCCGTCGCGGCGGGCTGCGCGCAAGGCCCGAGAGTCAGCCGTTGATCCAGACGGCGGCGGCCATGCGGCCGGTGACCCGGTCACGCCGGAAAGAAAAGAACCTTGACCGGTCTTCCACGGTGCACCACCTGCCGCCGCTGAACCGGCTCACACCTGCCGCCTGAAGACGGTCGCGCGCCAGTGCCGTCAGATCGGCCAGCCAGCGCAGCGCGCCGTCCGTGCGACGGCGCTCGACGAAAAGCGGCGACGCTGCGGAGCCGAAGGTTTCGACCACGTCCGCCCCGACCTCAAACTGACGCGGCCCGATGCACGGCCCAAGCCAGGCGCTGAGCTCTTCGGGTTCGCAAGCCGACGCCTCGCACAGCGCCAGCACCGTGGCTTCGAGCACGCCGCCGGCCAAGCCGCGCCAGCCGGCGTGCGCGGCGCCCACGCCGCGCGCTTCGGGCGCGGCGAACAGGACAGGCAGGCAGTCGGCCACCATCACGGTGCACGCCAGGCGGCGTTCGGTCGTGACGGCGGCATCGGCTTCGCTGCACGTGGTGTCGGCGTGCGTGATGCGGGCCACACGCGTGCCGTGCACCTGCGACAGGTAGCGCGTGGGCACGCCGAGGGCGGCTTCGAAGCGGCGCCGGTTCTCATCGACCGCGGCGCGATCGTCACCGGCCGAGCGGCCGAGGTTCAGGCTGTCGAACGGCGGCCCGCTGACGCCGCCGGCGCGTGTCGTCATCAGCGCGCCGATGTGCGCATCAACCGACCACTCGGGCGTGATCCACTCACTCCGCATCGGGGCACTTCGACGGCTGCGTCAAGTCGAACGCAGGCAGTTTCATGCACGCGTCGAACACCCGCATCACCGTCGGCACATGGTCGAGCCGGCATTCGAAGCGCTGGGCGTTTGCAATCTGCGGCACGAGGCAGATGTCGGCGATCGTCGGCATGTCGCCGTGGCAGAACGAGCCCGTGCGCGAATCGCTCAACTGGCGCTCGACCGTCTCCAGCCCGGTCTCGACCCAGTGCCGGTACCAGCGGTTCTTGTCGTCCTCGCTGAGCTTCAGGTCCTTGACCAGATAGCGCAGCACGCGCAGGTTGTTCAGCGGATGGATCTCGCAGGCGATGTCCAACGCCAGCGCGCGCACGCGGGCACGGCCCGGGGCGTCGGCCGGCAAGAGCGGCGGTGCAGGACTCGTCTCGTCGAGGTACTCGATGATCGCCAGCGACTGCGTGAACACCCGATCGCCATCAACCAGCGTCGGAACGAGGCGCGTTGCCGACACCGCGGCATACGACTCGTTGAACTGCTCGTTCTTTGGCAGATGCACCGACTGGTAGTCGTAGTCGAGCCCCTTCAAGGCCAGCGCGATGCGCACGCGATAAGAGGCGGAGGAGCGGAAGTAGTTGTAGAGCTTCATGACGATGATCATGCCAGCGTGCAGGTCGCTGCTTAGAATTTGCCGACAGGCAGCATGGATGGAGGGTATCCACTTGAAGCGCAATTTCCTGACAGGTGCGATCGCAATGGTGGCCGCGATGCTCGCCGGCTGCGCGTCGCCACCCCCGGCGCCGCTGGTCAAACCGGCGACACCAAGCGCCTGGGTCGCCGACAGCGCCACCGGTGGTGGGCGTGGCGGCGGCGCGTTCTTCTTCGTCGCTGCGGCCGACGGCAAGACCATCGAGATGAACAACCTGCGCGCCAGCCTCACGGCCAGCAGCGGCCGTGGCGCCGACCTGCAAGTCAGGTCCGTCGCACGGTATCTGCCCGCTGGCAAGACCACGCTGAAGCTGGCCGGGCGGTACGCGCATGCGGCACCAATCCAGAGCCTTTTCAGCAGCGCAGCCTCCTATTCCGTCGACGGCACGATCGAAGCAGAGCTGCGCGACGACGCGCGCTACCGGGTGGTGGGCATCCTCGATGCGTTCAAGCGCGAGATCTGGCTCGAGGACGAAGCCTCGGGCGCGATCGTCGGCCAGAAGGTCGTCGCGCTTGCGGACAAGGCGACTGCCAACCCCGCTGACGGCCTGTTCACCTGCTGCAACCTGCGCTACGACGGCGACTGGATCAGCGACGCCAACTGGGCAACGTTGCCGATCATTCCCGCCGGGTCGAGGATCCAGGTCAAGGACTACGCCAGCAATCGTGCTTCCGTGCTCATCGAGGGCCGGCCAATGCGCATCGGCCTCGACTACGGTCGCGAGCAGGAGAGTGTGCAGAAGTACGTCGCACGCATTGCGGTCAAAGAAGACCCGCGGCAGAAACTGACCACTTATGTCAAGCCGGTCCGGGATGCCATCCTTGCCGGCAAGGTGACCATCGGCATGTCGAAGGAACAGGTCATCATGTCGCTAGGCTTCCCCCGCGCCGACAAGACGAGATCGATCGAAGCCGCAGAGTGGACTTACTGGACCCTCGACGGTGATGAATACGTGCTGCTGTGGGGTCCAGACCAGGCGCTGAAGAGCGTCGATGCCGCGCGGAAGATCAGGCTGCTGGTGGTGGCAGGCGAGTGACACCGGCGCCGCCCTAAACTGCGCGGCATGCTGTTGTCCGCGCGTCAGTCGATCTGCTTCTGCCGCGCCTGCGGCAGCGCGGTTTCATACCGCATCCCCACCGACGACAACCGCGAGCGCGCCGTCTGCCCTTCGTGTGCCACGGTGCACTACGAGAACCCGACCAACGTCGTCGGCACGGTGCCGGTGTGGGGCGATCAGGTGTTGCTGTGCAAGCGCGCCATCGAGCCGCGCTACGGCTTGTGGACGCTGCCGGCGGGTTTTCTCGAACTCGGCGAGACGACGGCCGAGGGCGCGATCCGCGAGACGATCGAAGAAGCCGGCGCGCAGATCGAGCTCGGCCCCTTGTTCACGCTGCTCAACGTCGTGCGCGTCGGTCAGGTGCATCTGTTCTACCGCGCGACGATGCTCTCGCCGGCGCTCGACCCGGGCATCGAAACGCTTGAAGCGCGCCTGTTCCGCGAAGACGAAATCCCCTGGGAGCAGATCGCTTTTCGCACGGTGCGTGAAACCTTGCAGCTTTTCTTCGCCGATCGCAGACGCTCTCACTTTGAGTTTCATGTGGCCGATATAGGCTGACGTTCGTCAACGTTTCGTGCCTTCCGCGGGCGTTGGCCCACGACACAAGGCGATGAAAACCGACCTGCCAGCACCGCCCACCCGGCTCAGGGAAGACCTGATCCATCCCGACCCGCTGCTCGACAGCCTGGTCGAAGTGTGCCGTTTGCACGCTCGCGGGGCGACGCGCGCGTCGCTGTCCGGCGGCCTGCCTCTGGTGGCCGGCCGGTTGACGCTCGAACTCGCCGAGCGCGCCGCTGCGCGCGCCGGCATGGCAACGCGCCTGCAGCGCCTGTCGCTCGACGCGATCGATCGCGCCGCGCTGCCAGCCATCCTGGTGCTGCACGACAACCAGAGCTGCGTGCTCGTCAGTTGGACGGACGACGGCTCGGCTCGCGTGCTGCTGCCGCAGACCGGCCAGGGCGAGATCACGCTGGCGCGGGCCAACCTCGCCGAGCGCTACAGCGGCATCACCCTCTTCGTGCGCCCGCAGTTCCGCTTCGACGGCCGCACGCGCGAGGTTCGCGCGACGAAACGTGGCCACTGGTTCTGGAGCGCCCTCGGCGCACAGCGCTTCGTTTATCGCGACGTGCTGTTCGCGGCCGCGCTCGTCAACGTCTTCGCGCTCGCCTTCCCGATCTTCTCGATGAACGTCTACGACCGCGTGGTGCCGAACAACGCCGTCGAAACGCTGTGGGCGATGGCCGTCGGCATCGTGCTCATCCTCTGCGCCGACCTGTGGCTGCGCAACCTGCGCAGCCGCTTCGTCGACGAGGCCAGCGCGCGCATAGACGTCACGCTCTCGGCCCGGCTGATGGAGCGCGTGCTCGGCATGCGCCTGGCCAACCGGCCCGAATCGGTGGGCTCGTTCGCCAGCAACCTGCGCGGCTTCGAGCAGGTGCGCGATTTCATTGCCTCGTCCACCGTCACCGCGCTGATCGACCTGCCGTTCGCGGCGCTGTTCATGCTCGTCATGGTCTGGCTGTCGCCGTGGCTGGCGATTCCGGTGGCGCTGACGTTCGGCATCATCGTCATGCTCGGCTGGGTGCTGCAGCACCGCCTGCACCAGTTGTCCGAGACCACCTACCGCGCCGCCGCGCAGCGCAACGCCACGTTGATCGAGAGCCTGACCGGCATCGAAACCATCAAGGCGCAGGGCGCCGAAGGCGCGATCCAGGCCAAGTGGGAGCGCGCCAACACCTTCCTGGCGCGCATCAACGTGCGCATGCGCGCGCTCTCGGCCTCGGCGTCCACCGGCACGGCGTGGCTGACCCAGTTGTGCAGCGTGGTCACCATCCTCGTCGGCGTGTACCTGATCAGCGAGCGCCAGTTGACGATGGGCGCGCTGATCGCTGCCGGCATGCTCAGTGGCCGCGCGCTCGCGCCGGCCGGCCAGGTCGTGGCGCTGCTGATGCAGTACCAGGGCGCGCGCACGGCGATGGAATCGCTCGACAAGCTGATGGCGCAACCCGTCGAGCGGCCGGGCGCCGACGAAGGCGCAGCGCCGTTCATCCAGCGCCGCGAGTTCAAGGGCGAGATCGAGCTGCGCAACCTGCGCTTCTCGTACCCGAACCGTGAAGACGCCGCGCTCGACGGCATCAGCATGAAGATCATGCCCGGCGAAAAGGTCGCCTTCATCGGCCGCGTCGGCTCAGGCAAATCGACGATTCAGCGCCTGGTGATGGGCCTGTACCAGCCGAACGACAAAGACGGCGGTGCGGTGCTGCTCGACGGCATCGACCTGCGCCAGCTCGACCCGGCCGACGTGCGGCGCAACATCGCCCATGTGTCGCAGGAGGTGATGCTGTTCCACGGTTCGCTGCGCGACAACATCGCCTTTGGCCTGCCGCATGTCGATGATGCGGCCATCGTCGCCGCGGCCGAGATCGCCGGGCTGACCGAGTTCGTGCAGCGTCATCCGAAAGGCTTCGACCTGCCGGTCGGCGAGCGCGGCGAGCTGCTCTCCGGCGGCCAGAAGCAGGCCGTCGGCATCGCCCGCGCGGTGTTGCACAACGCGCCGATCCTGCTGCTCGACGAGCCGACGAGCGCGATGGACTTTTCCACCGAAGCACAGATCACGCAGCGCATCACCGCGTTCGCAAAGGACAAGACGGTGTTGCTGGTGACGCACCGCACGTCGCTGCTCGCCATGGTCGATCGCGTGATCGTCATCGACAACGGGCGTGTCGTTGCCGATGGCCCGCGCGAACGGATCATGGAAGCGCTGCAAAGCGGGCGCATTGCGAAAGCAGCATGAACGCCATCGGCAACACCCTGCACAGCGGCCTCGAACGCCTCCGCGTCGCGCTCGACCCCCTGACCCGCCGCTGGCTCGGCAGCCCGCTCGACGACGCTCAGGCGGCCGACGCCGGCATGCGCCCGTTCGAGCTCGAAGCCGATGCGCTGATCTCGCGCCAGCGCACGCACCGCGCGCAGAAGATCGTGCGTGCGGCGCTCGCCGTCACGGTCATGCTCGTCGTCTGGGCGGCCTTGGCGCATGTCGATGAAGTCACGCGCGGTGATGCCCGCGTCATCCCGTCGAGGCAGCTGCAGGTGGTGCAGTCGCTCGACGGCGGCATCGTCTCCGAGATCCTGGTGCGCGAGGGCCAGGTCGTCGAAGCCGGGCAGTTGCTGCTGCGCGTCGAAGAAACCCGCGCCACCGCCGGCGTGCGCGAGAGCGCGGCCACCGGCGTGACGCTGCGCGCCCGCGCGGCGCGGCTGCGCGCGCTGGCCGAGGGCAAGCCATTCCAGCCGCCGGCCGCGGCCAGCGACGACGAACGCCGCGTGATCGAAGAAGAGCGACGCATCTATGCCGCGCGCCTCAACGAACTCGAAGCGCAGCTCGCCGTGGTGCGCCAGCAGATGGCGCAACGCCAGCAGGAGCAGAGCGAAGCGCAGGCCAAGCGCAGCGCTGCGCTGCGCGGGCTCGAGCTGGCACAGCAGGAGCTGGCGCAGACCAAACCGCTGCTGGCCAGCGGCGCCGTGTCGCAGGTGGACATCCTGCGCCTGGAGCGCGACATCACCAAGTTCCGCGGCGAAGTGGAAGGCTCGGCGGCGCAGATCGCGCGCGCACAGGCGGCGATGGGCGAGTCGCAACGCAAGATCCAGGAGGCGGAGCTGACCTTCCGCAACGAGGCGCGCGTCGAACTCGCCGATGCCACCGGCAAGCTGAACGCGCTGACCGAAAACGCCGTCGGCCTGGCCGACAAAGTGGCGAAGTCGCAGATCAAGAGCCCCGTGCGCGGCCGCGTGCAGCGGCTGTTGGCCAACACCGTCGGCGGTGTCGTGCAGCCGGGCAAGGACATCGTCGAGATCGTGCCGCTCGACGACACGCTGGTGCTCGAAGCGCGCGTGCAGCCGCGCGACATCGCCTTCATCACGCCCGGCCAGCTGGCCACGGTGAAGTTCAGCGCTTACGACTTCTCGATCTACGGCGGCCTCGAAGCCAAGGTCGAGAACATCAGCCCCGACACCATCGTCGACGAAAAGGGCAATGCGTTCTACCTGGTGCGCGTGCGCACGACCAAGGTCGGCTTCACCGACAAGCTGCCGATCATCCCCGGCATGACGGCCGAGGTCGATGTGCTGACCGGCAACAAGAGCGTGCTGCATTACCTGTTGAAGCCGGTGCTCAAGGTGCGCGACGGCGCGCTCAGAGAACGTTGACGGGGCGCTGATCGAGACCTTTTCACGCCTGGCGTGAACAAGTCGTAACGCAGGCTCAAGCTGGCGCGTTGCCGACCGACAAACCGAGCGAGCGGGGAAGCAGGCGACTGCGGCCGCGCCCGGGACGGCACGACGCCATGACACACCCACCGAATGGCTGCATTCGGTGACGCGAGTCACGGTGCAGGCGAGTTGTGATTCTCGGGCCCGCCCAGTCGCCTCTATCCTCGATCGGCTCTCCCAGTTTCACTCTCAAAACGCGTCATGCCGACCATTCAGAACACGTCCCGCGGCCAAGTTGTCCAGATCTGGGGCAAGGCCTACATCCGTGGCACCGACGGTGTGTGGCGTCCGCTGGCGGTCGGCGAGGTCGTGCCGCAGGGCGCAGAGATCCTGACCGAGCAGAACGCGATCGTCATGATGACGCGTGGCGACGAGGCGTTGCCGGCGATTGCGCCGCAGCGCACCGAGACCACCACCGACCGCGTCATCACGGCGCTCGACCGCGGCGACGTCGAAGCGGCGCCGGCCGCCGGCCTGGCCGGTGGCGGCAGCGGTGATCTGCAACCGGGCCTGCGCGTCGATCGGATCGTGGAGTTGGTCACAGCGGCGTCGATCGACACGCGCCTGGACACGACGCCGGTCGAATTCGGCCGCGCCACGCAGAGCGATCCGGGCGCCTCGCCGTTGGGACTCATCGCCGCATCGTCGTCGATCGCCGCGGTCGAAGCCGGCAGCGCGGTCGGCCTGGGCCTGCGCGCGCCCAGCGGCCCCGGCACGCTGACGATCACCGTGACCACGCTGCCGACGATCGGCGAGGTCTTCACCGCCGTCGGCACGCTCGTCACCGTCGGCACCGTGCTCACCGCCGACGAACTCGCCGGCCTGACCTACACGCCGCCGGCCGACTACACGGCCGGCACGCCTGTCGGCGCGTTCAGCTACAGCGTCAGCAACGGCAGCGCCACCGTCGGCGGTGCGACGCGCATCGCGGTGACGCCGGTCAACGACGCGCCGCTGGCGATCGACGCCAGCCACAGCGGGGGCGAAGACATCCTGCTCGACATTGCGCTCAGCGGCAGCGACATCGACGGCAGTGTGGCCAGCGTCACCGTGCGCACCTTGCCGGCCAACGGCACGCTGCTGCGCGCCGACACGCTGGCGCCGGTGGCACTCGGCGCCACGCTGACGCCGGCGCAGGCCGCAGGCCTCGTCTTCCGCCCCGACGCCCACTGGAACGGCAGCACGTCGTTCACTTTCACCGTCACCGACAACGAGGGCCTGGTCTCCGCACCCGCCACGGTGCAGCTCACGGTGACGCCGGTCAACGATCCGCCGATCGCCGTCAACGACACGTCGAGCACCGTCGCGCAGGCGCCTGTCACCGTGGCCGTGCTCGGCAACGACAGCGACGTCGACAACGACCCGCTCGCCGTCACCGGCGCCAGCGT
>CADEEN010000023.1 GCA_902826345.1 uncultured Burkholderiales bacterium
AGCGCACCGGCTGCGGCCTGCTGCTCGACGTCAACAACCTCGTCGTCAATGCGCTCAATGCAGATTCGCCGGACCCGGTGGCCGCGGCCAACGCCTTCGTCGATGCGATCGATGCGCGGCACGTCGGCGAGATCCACCTCGCCGGCTACTGCGAAACCGAAACGCTCGTCATCGACGATCACGGCAGCCGCGTGCATGCGCCGGTGTGGCAGGTCTATGCGCACGCGATCGCCCGCCTGGGCGCGAAGCCGACGCTGGTGGAATGGGATACGGCGCTGCCGGCGTTCGACGTGCTGCTCGGCGAGGCGCGCGAGGCCGATCGTGTGGCGCGGGCGGTGCTCGCATGACGGGGGCCGAGCGCCGGGCCGCTCCCAAGCCGGCCCGCATCCCCTCGGGGGATCGCCCGACGTACCCGTCGGGCGAGGGGTGGACATGACGACCCGCGAAGCGCTGCGCCAGCAGATGCTGCTGCGCGCGCTGTGGCGCGACGACGCGGCATTGCACGGCTGGGTGCGCGCGCCGGCGCGTGCGCCGGCGGCATCGAGTGCCGTCGCGGTCTACCGCAGCAACGCGGGCGCGCTGGCCGAGCGCGCGCTCGGCAGCGCGTATCCCACCCTCGCTGCGCTCGTCGGCGCGGAGTCGTTCGCCGCGCTGGCGCGCCACTTCTGGCACCAGCACCCGCCGCTGCGAGGCGACGTCGGCGAGTGGGGCGCCGAGCTGCCGGCCTTCGTCGCCGACAGCGAACAGCTGGCCGACGAGCCCTCCCTCGCCGACAGCGCGCGGCTCGACTGGGCCGTGCATGCAGCCACGCGAGCGGCCGATGCCAGCAGCGCGTGGCCGCCGCCGCTCGACGCTCTGGCGACGACGGAGCCGTCGCAGTTGCGCCTGCAACTCGCGCCTGGCGCGGCAGTGATCGACAGCCGCTGGCCGATCGTCACCGTCTGGCAGGCCCACCACGGCAATGAAGATGTCGACAACGTGCGCGCCGCCTTTGCGGCCGAGCAAGCACAGACCGCGTTTGTGTGGCGTGACGATGGCTTTGCCGTTCACGTCGAAGCGCTCGACAGCGCCGACGCGTCGTTCACCACCGCGGCGATCAACGGCGCCAGCCTGGCCGCCGCGCTCGATGCCGCAGCCGCCGATTTCAGTTTCGAACGCTGGCTCGAGCGCGTATTGCGCTCGCGCTGGCTCGCCGCCCTCGTCACGGGAGACACACGATGAGCTTCATCAGCCGCGCCGTGCAAGGCTGCCGCAGGGCCATCGCTGCGCTCGAGCAGGCGCAGCCACTGGCGCAACTCGCCGCGCGCCTGTACGTGGCGCAGGTGTTCTTCGCCTCCGGCCTGACCAAGCTGCGCGATTGGGACACCACGCTGGCTCTCTTCGCCGACGAGTACCAGGTGCCGTTCCTGTCAGCCGACGTGGCCGCGCTGCTCGGCACCGCCGGCGAGCTGGTGCTGCCGGTGTTGCTGGCGCTCGGTCTGGCCGGGCGTTTCGCCGCAGTCGGCTTGTTCATCGTCAACGCCGTTGCCGTGGTGAGCCTCGCCGAGATCGCGCCGGCTGCCATGCAGCAGCACCTGTTCTGGGGCAGCCTGCTCATCGGACTCGTGCTCTGGGGCCCGGGCCGCTGGTCGCTCGACCGCGTGGTCGCACCGCGTCTGGCCGCCCCGTACCCATCCGCCCCGTAAACTCGCGCCGCCCTGAATGAAACACCCCCGAAGCGGCTTCGCCGCCTCCCCCTCGAGGGGGGCAACGCCAGCGGCCGGGCAAAGCCCGTTCCGCAGCTTTCGCTGGGAAGGCTTTTTCTATGGTGCGCAATAGGACTTGAGAACAGGAACCTTCATGCCGATGTTCAAACGCCGTCACGTCATCGCTGCCGCCGCCGCGGCGCCCTTCGCACAGGGCATGCGCGCGCAGACCGTGCCTTCCGATGCGTGGGCAAAGATCGAAGCCGCCGCCAAGGGGCAGACCATCTTCTTCAATGCCTGGGCCGGCAGCGAGCGCATCAACGCGTACCTGCAATGGGCCGCAGGCGAATTGGCGCAGCGCTGGGGCGTGAAGCTCGAGCACGTCAAGATCACCGACACGGCGGAGGCCGTGAAGCGCGTGCGCGCCGAAAAGACCGCCGGCCGCGCTGCCGACGGCACGGTCGATCTGGTGTGGATCAACGGCGAGAATTTCCTCGCGATGAAGAAGGAAGGCCTGCTGTTCGGCCCGTGGAGCGAGCAGCTGCCGAGCTACGCTGCGGTGGACACGGTGGGCAAGCCGACGACGCGCATCGACTTCTCCGAGCCCGTCGAGGGCATGGAAGCGCCGTGGGGCATGGCGCAGTTCACCTTCTACGCCGACAGCACGCGCGTGCCGAAGACGCCGAACAGCGTGGCCGAACTGGTCGAGTGGGCGAAGGCGAACCCGGGGCGCCTGTCCTATCCGAAGCCGCCGCAGTTCGTCGGCACGACGTTCCTGAAGCAGGTGCTGATCGAAACCGTCGCCGACCGCAAGCCGTTCTATGCGCCGTACAGCGCCGGCGTGTTCGCCGATGCGACCGCGCCGTTGTGGACCGTGCTCGACGCGCTGCACCCGCAACTGTGGAAACAAGGCAAGCAGTTCCCGCCGAACCCGACGACGCTGCGCCAGATGCTGGCCGACGGCGAGCTGTCGATCGGGATGACCTTCAATCCGAACGAAGCCGCCAACCAGATCGTCGCCAAGACGTTGCCGGCCACCGTGGTCTCGTACCAGCATGCGAAGGGCACGATCGGCAACACGCACTTCCTCGCCATTCCGTTCAATGCGCGCGCCAAGGAAGCGGCGCAGGTGGCGGCCAACTTCTTCCTCTCGCCGGCGGCGCAAGCGCGCAAGGCCGACATCGCGCATTGGGGCGATCCGACCGTGCTGGCGGTCGCCAAGTTGTCGGCGTCCGACCGCGCGCTGTTCGCGGGCGGCGCGGCGCCGGGGCAGCTGAAGGCCAGCGCACCGACGATTCCCGAGCCGCACGGCTCGTGGGTCGATCCGATCGAGCGCGAGTGGACAAGAAGGTACGGTCAGGGTTGATGTTGCGCGCCACATGAACGGCGCACACCGCGCGGCGCATCTCGCGCCACCGCTGCTGCTGTTCGCGCTGCCGATCGCTGCGGCGTTGCCGGTGGCGGTGTGGCAAGGCTTGCAAGGCGGCGCGTGGTCCGCGGTAGCTGCCGATTCGCAACTGCCGCGCGCGCTCGCGCTCTCGCTCGGCACGGCCGTCGCCTCCACGCTCGCCTCGCTGGCGCTCACGCTGTGGCTGGTGACGCACCTCTACGGCAGCCGTGCATGGGCGCTGCTGATCCGCGCGCTCGGCCCGCTGCTGGCGGTGCCGCACGCCGCGTTTGCCATCGGCCTGTCGCTGCTCGTCATGCCGGCCGGCGTCATCGCGCGCCTGCTCGCCGCGCCGCTCGGTTGGAGCGCGCCGCCGGATTGGCCGACGGTCAACGACGCCAACGGCATCGGCCTGACGCTCGTGCTGATCTTCAAGGAAACGCCCTTCCTGCTCTGGAGCACGGTGGCGTTGCTGGCGCGGCCGGAGCTCGCGCTGCAACTGCGCGGCTGGCTGGCCAGCGGGCGCACGCTCGGCTACAGCGACGGCGCGCTGTGGTGGCGCGTGCTCTGGCCGCTGCTGCTGCCGCGGCTGGCCTGGCCGCTGCTCGCGGTGCTGGCCTACGGCCTGACCGTCGTCGATCTGGCGCTGATCGTCGGTCCGGCGTCGCCGCCGACGCTGGCCGTGATCGCCTTCGAATCGCTGCAGGACGGCGACGCGGCGCGCAACGCCGAAGGCGCGGCGATGGCATTGCTGCTGGCTGCCGTGTTGTTGGCCTGCGTTCTGGTGATGTTGTTGGCCGCGTCGATGCTGCGCGGCGCGTGGCGCGCTGCCGCCGTCAGCGGGCAACGCCGCGCTGCGCGGCAGAGCGGCGCGGCGCTCGCGCGTGGCGTGCTCGGCGCGTTGCTGGCGCTGTACGCCGTCGTCGTGCTGCTGCTCGCGCTGTCGTCGGCCACCGGCGTGTGGACCTTTCCGTCGCTGCTGCCGCAATCGTGGACCGCGGGCGCGTGGCAGCAGGTGCGCACGAGTCTGGGCACGGTGGCGCTGTCGGCGGGCCTGGGCCTCTTCGCCTCGTTCACAGCGCTGGCGCTCGTGCTGCTCTGGTTCGAGGCCACACCGGCGCGGTGGGACCCGCGCGCGATGCCGCTCGTGCTGGCGCCGCTGGTGGTGCCGTCACTGCTGCTGATGGTCGGCCTGTACACGCTGGCGTTGCCGTTGCGGCTGGATGGCAGCGTGCCCGGCCTGGCGTGGGTGCACACGCTGGTGGCGCTGCCGTATGTCTTCGTCGCGCTGGCGCCGGCGTGGCGGCATTTCGATGCGCGCTTCGAACACACGGCGCTGGCGCTCGGCCGCTCGCGCGCGGCATTCTGGTGGCGCATCAAGGCGCCGATGCTCGCCGCGCCGATGGCCGCGGCGCTCGCCGTCGGCTTTGCCGTCAGCGTGGCGCAGTACCTGCCGACGCAGTTCATCGGCGCCGGGCGGCACAGCACCGTCACCACCGAAGCGGTCACGCTGGCCTCGGGCGGCCAGCGCCACACCGCCGCGGCGTTCGCGCTGCTGCAGGCGCTGCTGCCGGCGATCGGCTTTGCGCTCGCGGCAGCGGTGGGCGCGCGGCAGCGGCGCAGGATCGAATCTCATGGCGCTTGAGTTGCAGCAGGTGTCGATCAGCGTCGGCGGCCGCAGCCTGTTGCGCAACCTGAACGCGCGCGTCGCGCCGGGCGACGTGCTGGCGGTGATGGGCGCCAGCGGCTCGGGCAAGTCGAGCCTGTTGGCGTGGATCGCCGGCACGCTCGAGGCGCCGTTCGAAGCCAGCGGCGGGCTGCGCCTCGATGGCACGAAGCTCGCCGGCACGCCGATCCAGCAGCGGCGCATCGGCCTGCTGTTCCAGGACGATCTGCTGTTCCCGCACATGAGCGTGCGCGACAACCTGTTGTTCGCGCTGCCGCAAGGCGCACGCGCGCAACGCATTGCCGCTGCCGATGCGGCGTTGTCGGAGGCCGGCTTGGCGGGTTTCGGCGATCGCCTGCCGTCGAGCTTGTCGGGCGGTCAGCGCTCGCGTGTCTCGCTGCTGCGCGCGCTGCTCGCCGAGCCGCGCGCGCTGCTGCTCGACGAGCCCTTCTCCAAACTCGACGCGACGCTGCGCGCGCAAATGCGCGAGTTCACCTTCACGACGCTGTGCGAGCGGCGCGTGCCGGTGGTGCTGGTGACGCACGACGCCGCCGACATTCCACCGGGCGCACAAGTCGTGAATCTATGACGGCCCCTGGCTCGCTGCGCTCGTGTCCCCCGAGGGGAGTGCTGGCCGCTTGGGAGTGGCCCCGCGCCGGCCAGCCCGATGCTTGACCGCGTCGCCAACGCAGCGTTGATGCCGCTGTTGCAAGTCTGTGCCCGCGGCCTCGTGCGCGCAGGCGTCGGCGCCGATGCGGTGAGCCTGATCGGGTTTGCGATCGGCGTTGCCGCCGCGCTGTCGATCGCAATGCAGCACTACGCACTCGGCCTCGTGCTGCTGCTCGCGAGCCGGCTGGCCGACGGCCTCGACGGCCCGGTGGCGCGCCTGACGCAAGCCACCGACCGCGGCGCCTACCTCGACATCTGCCTGGACTTTCTCTTCTACGCCAGCATCCCGCTGGCGTTTGCGATTGCCGACCCGGCTGCCAACGCGCTTCCCGCGGCCGTGCTGCTGGCCGCCTTCATCGGCACCGGTTCGAGCTTCCTGGCTTTCGCTGCGCTCGCGCAAAAGCGCGGCATGGCCAGCAGCGCGTACCCGAACAAAGGCATCTACTACCTCGGCGGGTTGACCGAAGCAACCGAAACCCTGATCTGCTTCGGCCTGATGTGCGTATGGACGGAAAAGTTCGCCTGGTGGGCCTACGGTTTTGCCGTGTTGTGCGCGCTGACGATCGCCACGCGCATCATCGGCGGCGCGCGGGCACTGTCGAGTCGGTTGTAATGTTGTGCGGCCTTGGCCGACGGAGTCACCATGTCCAAAAAGAAGATGATCATCCTGGCCCTGCTGGTCGCACTGATCGTGGCCTTCTTCGCCTTCGACCTCGGCCGCTTCCTGAGCCTGGATTACATCAAGTCGCGGCAGGCCGAATTCACGGCCTTGGCAGGTGAAAAGCCGTTGCTCGTCGGCGGCGCGTTCTTCGCCGTTTATGTCGCCGTGTGCGCGCTGTCGCTGCCCGGCGCGGCGATCATGACGCTGGCCGCGGGCGCGATCTTCGGCCTCGGCTGGGGTACGCTGATCGTCTCCTTCGCCTCGGCCGTCGGCGCCACGCTGGCGCTGCTGGCCTCGCGCTACATCCTGCGCGAGGGCGTGCAGTCGAAGTTCGGTGCACGGCTGGCCGACATCGACAAAGGCATCGAGCGCGAAGGCGCGTTCTACCTGTTCACGCTGCGGCTGGTGCCGATCTTCCCGTTCTTCATCATCAACCTGCTGATGGGGTTGACGAAGATGAAGGCCTGGACCTTCTACTGGGTCAGCCAGATCGGCATGCTGGCCGGCACACTGGTGTATGTGAACGCCGGAACGCAACTGGCCAAGATCAGTTCGTTGCAAGGCATCCTGTCGCCGGGGTTGATCGGCTCGTTCGTGCTGCTCGGCGTGTTCCCGCTCGTCGCCAAGAAGATCGTCGATGCGATCAAGGCGCGCAAGGTCTATGCGAAGTGGGCGCACGTCAAGCCGAAGTCGTTCGACCGCAACCTCGTCGTCATCGGCGCCGGCGCCGCGGGCCTCGTCACCAGCTACATCGCCGCCGTGGTCAAGGCCAAGGTGACGCTGGTCGAAGCGCACAAGATGGGCGGCGACTGCCTGAACTACGGCTGCGTGCCGAGCAAGGCGCTGATCAAGACGGCCACGCTGGCGCGGCAGATCCGGCACTCGCAGGACTACGGCATCGCCAAGGCGTCGGCGGAGATTCACTTCGCCGACGTGATGGAGCGCATCGCGCATGTCGTGCGCGAGATCGAGCCTCATGATTCGGTCGAGCGCTACACCGGCTTGGGCGTCGATGTGGCGATCGGCCGCGCGAAGATCACGAGCCCGTGGCATGTCGAGATCACGAAGGAAGATGGCTCGAAGCAGACGCTGGCCACGAAGAGCATCGTCATCGCCACCGGCGCGGCGCCGTTCGTGCCGCCGCTGCCGGGCCTGGAGGACGTCGGCTACCTGACCAGCGACACGTTGTGGGGCCTGCGCGAACAACCGAAGCGCCTCGTGGTGCTCGGTGGCGGGCCGATCGGCTGCGAGCTGGCGCAAAGTTTTGCGCGCCTGGGCTCGCAGGTGACGCAGATCGAAATGCTGCCGCGCATCATGATCCGCGAGGACGAAGAGGTGTCGGCGTATGCGAAGCAGGCGCTCGAAGCCGACGGCGTGACGATCCTCACCGGGCACAAGGCGCTGCGCTGCGAGAAGCGCGGTGACGTGAAGACGATCGTCGTCGAGAGCAACGGCAAGGAGACTTCGATCGAGTTCGACGCCCTGCTCTGCGCCGTCGGCCGCAGCGCGCGCCTGAAAGGCTTCGGCCTCGAAGAGTTGGGCATCACCGTCAACCGTACGGTGCAGGTCAACGAGTACCTCGAAACCAACTTCCCCAACATCCTCGCCGCGGGCGACGTGGCCGGGCCCTACCAGTTCACGCACACCGCGGCGCACCAGGCCTGGTACGCAGCCGTCAACGCCCTCTTCGGCTTCGCGAAGAAGTTCAAGGCCGACTACTCGGTGATCCCGTGGGCGACTTTCATCGACCCCGAGGTGGCGCGCGTCGGCTTGAACGAGCAGGAAGCCAAGGAAAAGAAGATCGCCTATGAAGTCACGCGATACGGCATCGACGACCTCGACCGGGCGATCGCCGACTCGGCCGCGCACGGCTGGGTCAAGGTGCTGACCGTGCCCGGCAAGGACACCATCCTCGGCGTGACAATCGTCGGCGTGCATGCCGGTGACCTGCTGGCCGAATACGTGCTGGCAATGAAGCACGGCCTGGGCCTGAACAAGATCCTCGGAACCATCCACACCTACCCGACTCTGGCAGAAGCCAACAAATACGCCGCCGGCGAATGGAAGCGCGCGCACCAGCCGGTGAAGCTGCTCGAATGGGTCGGCAAGTTCCACGCTTGGAGACGTGCATGATGAAAAGACTGTTGACCGCCCTGCTGTTGTTCGTTGCCGCCTTCGCGCACGCGCAAGGCTTCGACCATGGGTACGCCACCTGGGACGGCCTCGTCAAAGCGCACGTCAAATGGCTGCCCGACAACAAGCAGAGCCGCGTCGACTACTCTGGCTTCGCCAAAGACCGTGCCGAGTTGAAGAAGGTGCTCGATGCGCTGTCGGCCGTGCCCAAGGCCGAGTTCGACGCCTGGAGCAAGGACCAGCGCATGGCGTATCTGATCAACGCCTACAACGCCTTCACCGTCGAAGTGATCCTGACCAAGTACCCGGACATCAAGTCGATCAAGGAGCTCGGCAGCTTCAACCGCGGGCCGTGGAAGAACGAGTTCTTCACGCTGCTCGGACAGAAGCACCACCTCGACTGGATCGAGCACGAAGAGCTGCGGCCGAAGTACGCCGACCCGCGCGTGCACGCCGCCGTCAACTGCGCGTCGATCGGCTGCCCGGCGCTGCGTAACGAGGCCTTCACCGCGGCCAAACTCGACGCGCAGCTGGAAGACGGCATGATGCGCTTCATGGGCGACCGCACGCGCAACCGTGTGGCGCAAGGCAAGCTGCAAGTCAACTCGATCTTCAAATGGTTCAAAGAAGACTTCGAAAAAGGCCAGAAGGGGTTCTCCAAACTCGAAGACGTGTTCGCGAAGTACGCGACGCAGCTCTCAGACAAGCCCGAGGAGCAGGCGGCGCTCAAGGCGAAGTCGCTGCCGGTGTCTTATCTCGACTACGACTGGTCGCTGAACGCCGTCGGGCGTTGATCACTGGCTGCCGCCGGGCGTTGACGTTTGCCGTCGTTGCCGCGCTCGCCGGCGGCGCAGCGGCAGCCGAGCTGACCTCGCCGATCGGTAACGGCAACGAACCCGCGGCACCGTGGCGCGTGGTCGGCCTGCCGCAACAGGCCATGCCGCTGACGCGCTTCGCGGTGGTGATGCAAGGCGGCGAGCGCGTGTTGCGCGTCGAAGCCGAGCGCGCCTACGGCAACCTCGTGCATGCGCTCAAAGACTCGCGCGCCGGCACGCTGGCGTGGCGCTGGCGCGTCGATCAGCCTGCCAACGGCGCCGACTTGGCGCAAAAGCGCGGCGACGACACGGCGCTGAAGGTCTGCGCCTTCTTCGACATGCCGCTCGCGCGCGTGCCCTTCGTCGAGCGCCAGTTGCTGCGCATGGCGTCGTCGCGCACGGGAGAGTCCTTGCCGACGGCCACGCTGTGCTACGTTTTCGACGCCAGCCTCACGCCCGGCACGCTGCTGCGCAACGCCTACACGGCGCGTGTGCGCTACATCGCCGCCGGCGGCGCGCCCAGACAGTGGCGCAACGAGGAGCACGATCTGGCCGCCGACTTCCGGCGCGCCTTCGGCGACGAATCGCGCGAGGTGCCACCGCTTTCGGCCATCGTCATCGGCGCCGACACCGACAACACCGGCTCGCACAGCATCGGCTTCCTCAGCGGCCTGCAACTCAAGAGCGCGCCGTGAAGAAAGTGCTCTTGCTCGGCGCGGGGCATGCGCAGGTGTCGGTGCTGGCTGCGCTGGCGCAACAGCGCATGGCCGGCGGCGACATCCTGCTCGTCACGCCGCACACGCGGCAGTTCTACTCCGGCATGGTGCCGGGGCTTATCGCCGGCCGCTACGCTGAAGACGATTGCGCGATCGACATCGTTCCGTTGGCCCGCAATGCCGGCGTGCACCTTCGCATCGGGCAGGCGGCGTCGCTCGACGCGGCCGCCCGCAAGGTGACGCTGGCCGACAGCGAAGAGATCGGCTACGACGTGCTGTCGATCAACACCGGCCCGGTGCAGGACCGCGAGCGCATCCCCGGCGCGCGCGAGTTCGCCTTGTTCGTGCGGCCGATCGAGGGCTTCATCGCGCTGTGGAAACAGACGCGCGCGCTGGCCGAAGCACGGCCCCTGTCGGTCGTGCTCGTGGGCAGCGGCGCGGCCGGTGTCGAGCTGGTGTTGGCGGTGCGCGCCGCGCTCGGGGCACGGGCCGAGCTGACGATCGTGGCCGACGGCCCGCTGCTCGAGAACTACACCGAAGCGGTCAGACGCAAAGCAACGGCCGCGTTGAAGCGCGCCAAAGTGCAGGTGCTGCAGGGGCGCTGCACCGCGGTCGAGCGCAAGCATGTCGTCGTCGGCGGCTCGATGCGCGTCGTCTGCGACGTGCCGATCATCGCCACCGGCAGCGATGCGCCGGCTTGGCTGGCCACGAGCGGCCTGGCCACCGACGCGCAAGGCTTCGTGCGCGTCGGCGCGACGCTGCAAAGCGCGAGCCACCCCAACGTCTTCGCCAGCGGCGACGTCGTCGTGCGCGACGACATGCCGCACCCGAGAAGCGGCGTCTACGCGGTGCGCGCCGGCCCGGTGCTGGCAGAGAACCTGCGCGCCTTCGTCGCCGGCGGCGCGCTCACGCCGTACATACCGCAGCCGCGCTCGCTGAACCTGCTGGCCACCGGCGACGGCCGCGCCATCGCCAGTTGGGGCACCTGGTCCGCGCAGGGCTGGCTGATGGGCTGGTGGAAGGACCACATCGATCGCGCGTTTGTGGCGCGATACGCGCAAGGCTGAAGTGGGCGAGGTGATCCTTTCTCATGAATAGATTTCGCTGCGCGCCACCTTGTTTGGCGCGCGTTGAGTTTTGTGCGCCACTTTGTTTGACGCGATAGTTCGAAGCCTGGCAACGGGCGTCAGGCTGAGCGCTCACCGCGCACCCGCCCGCTGCTGCTCAGCCTTCCATCGCATCGCGTTCTCGATGCGCCGCCAGCCGCTCGGGTGGGTGTAGAAGACGAACTCCTCGATCGGACCGGGTTCCATCTTGCGGTACTCGCCCAGCTTCAAGATAACCGCGGCTTCGGCGTCCGGCTCACGGCCGACGGCCAGGCCGAACTGATCGGCCTCGATCTCCTGAGTGCGCGTCAGCGTGTTGTTGACCGGCGTGGCCAGCAGCTGGAAGACGGTGAAGGCGGCCACCAGGATCGGCAGCCCCGCCGGGTCGGCCACGTCGCGCACGCCCCAGCGCGCGCCCCAACGCGCATGCGCCCAGGCAAAGGCCCGGCGCGCAAAGGCGAACATCGCCAGGAAGATCAGGCCCACGAAGACCAGGCCCTTCCAGGCGTGGTTCAGCACGTAGTGGCCGATCTCGTGCGCCATCACCATGCGGATCTCGCCGCGCGAGCTGCGATTCAGCAGGTTGTCGTTGAGCGCGATGCGCATCGTGCCGCCGAGGCCGGCGACGTTGGCGCTGATGCGGCTGTGCTGCTTCGACGCGTTGAACTCGTAAACCTCGTCGGCCGGCACACCGTGAGCGCGCGCCAATGACAGCACTTCGTCTCGCACCTCGGGGTTGGACACGGGCTTGTAGTCGTTGAACAGCGGCGCGATGAACGGCGGGTAGATCAACGAGCCGAACGCGGCGAAGGCGATCGTGACTGCCGCTCCCCACAGCCACCAGGTCCGCGGCGCGGCATCGATCACCGCGTAAATGCCCAGCAGCGCTGGGGCGCCGAGCAACAGCGTCA
The DNA here is from genome assembly GCA_902826345.1 of uncultured Burkholderiales bacterium. GTDB lineage: Bacteria > Pseudomonadota > Gammaproteobacteria > Burkholderiales > Burkholderiaceae_C > CADEEN01. Next base: position 11,750 of record CADEEN010000023.1, read on the forward strand.
GGCCCAGGCCGATCAGCGATTCACCCGCCCAATCGCCGAAGCCCTGATTCGACAAGCCGTACTGGTGCTCGCGAAAGTACTCGGTGTAGACCTGCCACGGCAGACCCAGCAGTGTCAGCGCGAGGAGAAAGCCCAGCGCGTACAGCAGCACCCGCAGCGCGCGCCGCGTCGTCAACCGTTCGGCCCCTTCGCGCAACTTGCGCGACAGGCCGCTGGCCAGCAGCAGCCACGCGCTGCCGACGCCGATCAGCGCACTCCATAACCTGATCCAGTAGCCGCCTTCAAAGTAAGCGTCGGTCTTGGCGCGCTGCGCCGCCGGCAGCGTGTCGATCCAGGCGCGTGTGGCGGCCACCGGGTCGAGCGGCACGGCCTGCGCGGCGGCGGGCACGGCCGGCTCGGCAGTTTGCGCGGAAGCGGCGAGTGCAGACAGCGTCAGCAGCACAAACAGCAGAAGGTTCTTGATCATGTTCAGGGTTCTAAGAAGTAGCGTTTGAGCCCGGCCAGGATCATCTCGACCGCGATCGCCGTCAGCACCAGGCCCATCAGCTTCTCGATCGCACTCACCATCGAGTGGCCGATCCATTTGCGGATGCGGTCGGCCAGCAACAACACCAGCGCGCTGACGCTCATCGCCACCGTCAGCGCGCCCACCCAATGCAGCAGCCGCTCGGGCTGGCGCGAGGCCAGCAGCAGCACGGTGGCCATCGCCGACGGCCCGGCCAACAGCGGCACCGCCAGCGGGAAGATCAGCGGCTCGCGCGGCGGGCCGTCACTGGCGTAGAGCTCGCCGCCGCTGGCGAAGATCATCTTCATGGCGATGATCAGCAGGATGACGCCGCCGGCCACTTCCAGCGAGCGCTCGGACAGATGCATCAGCGACAGGAAGGCCTGGCCGGTGAACATGAACAGCAGCAGCACGCCGAAGGCGATCGCCGACTCGCGCAGCGCCACGCGGCGGCGGCGCTCGGGCGCCACGTTGCGCATCACCGAAATGAAGATCGGCAGGCTGCCCAGCGGGTCGAGCACGAGCAGCAGCAGGACCAGGGCGGAGACGAAGGTGTGGTCCATGGCGGCGCATTGTCAGCCCCCAATGCGTTGCGAATAGATGACGCGTTGTTGCGCCGACGCAGCGAAAGTGCGGGTCGCAGCGCCGTGAATCGTGCTCGCCTGTGGGCCCAGTCCTACACTGGCCGCCTCGCTTTCTTCCAAAAGGGCAATGGCAATGAGAAAGACTCTGATCGCCGCAGCCGTCCTCGCCACCGTCGGCACGGGCGCGTTCGCACAATCGTCGGTGACCATTTATGGCCGTCTGAACCTCACCGTCGAGCGCCAAAAGCTCACCGGGTCGGACAACAACTGGGTGATGCAGAACAGCGCCTCGCGCTGGGGTTTGAAGGGTGTCGAAGACCTGGGCGGTGGCCTGAAAGCCGGCTTCCAGCTCGAATCGGGCTTCAACCCGGCCAACGGCTCGGTGGCGTCGCGCTTCTTCGCCCGCCAGAGCGAAGTCAACCTGGGTGGCGGCTTCGGCATGATTCGTCTGGGCAACTTCACCAGCGAGGCCTACTACGCCACGTCCGACTACATCGGCATGCACAACCACGAGACGGGCACGTCGGCGGATGCGTTCTACGCTTACGTCGGCCGCAACACCGGAAAGGTTGCGTACCGCACGCCGAACTTCGGCGGCGCCACGGCCGAGATCGCGATCACCGAAGCGGGCACCGACCCCGACCGCACGATCGACTTCGCCGTCAACTACGACGCCGGTCCGCTGCACCTGGGCTTCGGCTACGAGAAGGGCAACCTCGACGCCAAGCAGTTCGCCGGCCGCGTGCTCTACGAACTGGGCGCGTTCACCATCGGCGCCACGGTGCAGCGCGACACCGACGGCTGGGGCGCCGGCTTCGGCGACCGCACAAACTACCGCGTCTCTGGCATGTACACGATCGGCAGCACCGAATTGCATCTCAACGTCGGCCGAACGGGCGCCTACGACAACGGCCCCGACTCTGCCAGCCAGGTCACCCTGGGCGTGAACTACAACCTGAGCAAGCGCACCAAGGTCTACAGCTTCTTCACCAAGTTGAACGGCGACGGCGCCGACTTCTACGCCCAGAACAGCACCGGCGTGAATCGCTCGCTGGCGGTGGGCGTGCGCCACAACTTCTAAAGCTCCGCCAGACGGAAACAAAGGGCCGGTCCAAGACCGGCCCTTTGCTTTTGCAGTCTTCAACCGCGCGGATGGTGCTGCGCGTGGAGTGATCGCAGCCGTTCGCGCGCCACGTGGGTGTATATCGTCGTCGTCGAAATGTCAGCGTGGCCGAGCAGCATCTGCACCGCCCGCAGGTCGGCGCCGTGGTTGAGCAAATGCGTGGCGAAGGCATGACGCAGCGTGTGCGGCGACAGCGGCGCGTCGATGCCGGCACGCAGCGCGTGCGCCTTGATCAGCTTCCAGAACATCTGCCGCGTCATCGCGCCGCCGCGTGCGGTGACGAAGAGCGCCGGGCTCGACTGCCCGCCCAGGATCTCTGAGCGCGCGTCGGCGATGTAGCGCTGCAGCCAGCCATGCGCCTCTTCGCCGAACGGCACCAGGCGCTCCTTGCTGCCCTTGCCGGTGACGCGCAGACAGCCTTCGGCCAGGCCCACCTGGACCGTCTGCAAGGTCACCAGTTCGGAGACGCGCAGGCCGCAGGCGTAGAGCAGCTCGAGCATCGCGCGGTCGCGCAGCCCGAGCGGCTTGTCGACGTCAGGAGCGTCGAGCAGCGCTTCCACCTGCGACTGCGACAAGGACTTGGGCACGCGCAGCGGCTGCCTGGCGTTGCGCAGCTTCAACGTCGGATCGGCGGTCGTGAGCCGTTCACGCAGCGCCCAGCGGAAGAAGCGCTTGAAGACGGTGAGCCGCCGGTTGGCGCTCGTCGCGCGCGAGTTCTTGTGCCGCGCCGCCATGTACGACAGCAGATCGATCTCGCGCGACTGCTCGATCGCCGCGCCGCCGCCTTCGTCGGCCAGCCACGCCGCATACAGCGTCAGGTCACGTCGGTACGCGGCGAGCGTGTTGGCGGCCAGCCCATCCTCGATCCACAGCGCGTCGAGGAAGCGGTCGATCGCACCGCCGGGCGAACTCACTCCAAGGTCAGCTTCTGCTGCGCGACGACCTTCTTGTAGACATCGAACTCAGCCTGAATCTGCGCCGCGAACTGCTCCGGCGTGTTCAAGATCATCAGCGAGCCGGTGTCCTCGATGCGCTTCTTCACGTCCGGCAGCTCGGCGGTCTTCTTCATCGCCGCGGCGATCTTGTCGACCACGTCCTTCGGCAAGCCCTTGGGGCCGAGCACGCCGTAGTAGGCCATGCGGTTGACGCCGTCCAGGCCGACTTCCTTGAACGTCGGCACGTTGGGCAGTTGCGCCAGCCGCTGCGGCGCGGCGACGACGATCGGCACCAGCCGGCCGTCCTTGATGAAGGGCAGCGCCGAGGGCAGGTTGTCGAAGATGATCGGCACCTGTCCGGCCACCGTGTCGTTGAGCGCCGGCCCCGCGCCGCGGTACGGGATGTGCGTGATGAAGGTGCCGGTGAGGCTCTTGTAGAGCTCCATCTGCAGGTGGCCGATGCCGCCGGTGCCGGAACTCGCAAAGCTGTACTTGCCCGGGTTCTTCTTGATCACGTCGAGGAAGGTCTTGTAGTCCTTGGCCGGGAAGCTCGGATGCACCGCGATCACGTTCGGCGTGGCGGCGATGTTGATGATCGGCGTGAAGTCCTTCGTCGGGTCGTAGCCGATCTTGGTGTTGATCGCCGGGTTGGCCGCCGTCGTGCTGACGGTGGCCATGCCGAGCACGTAGCCGTCGGCCGGCGCCTTGATGACTTCGAGCGCGCCGATCGAGCCGCCGCCGCCGGCCTTGTTCTCAACCACCAGCGTCTGCCCGAGCGCGGCGTTGGCCTTTTCGGAGACGACGCGGGCGATGATGTCGGTGGTGCCACCGGGCGCAAACGGCACCACCAGGCGCACCGGCTTGGCGGGGTAGGTTTGCGCCATCGCCACGGGGATCAGCGAGACGGCGAGCACCGCCGCGGCGGCCAGGTTTCTACGTTGCATGGATCAGGCTCCTCTTGATGAACGACAAAGAAAGTGTTCAGCCCACGGGGCCGCCGAGCAGGCCGACCTTCATCTCGGCGTCGGCCGGCCGCACGCCGATGAAGCAGCGCAGCAGCGCGACGTAAAGGTCCTCGCCCGCCACCGGCGCGCCGCGCGGCGCGCCGTTGCGCGACAGCACGAGGCCCTTGCCGGGGATGAAGTCGAGATCGATCACGTCCTGCTTCTTCAACTTGCCCAGGCTGCGAATCACGCTGTTGAACTGCGCCACTCGGGCACCGAGTTTTGCCGCATCGGCCGGCGGCGTGTTGCGCGACACGCCCTTGACGAAGGCCTTGACGAACTCTTCGGCATCGACCTCCTGCACCAGGTGCAACTGCAAGCGCTTGGCACCCGTCTGTTGCAGCACCTGGGCCTCGGTGCCGGCCTTCTTCGGCAGGTACAGCGCGGCGGCATAGCCCTTGGCCCAGGCCACGGCGCGCCAGCCGACGCCGTTCAACTGCAACGCCGTCTCGGCGAGCTTGATGTCACCCGCAAAGGTCAGGCCCTCGGTGGTGATCGCTCGCGTGGCCCAGGCGGGAGCAGCGGCCGTGAAAGCGCCGAGGAGGGCGCCGAGGAGCAAGGTGCGGCGTGGCAGTGTCATGGTGGTTGTGAACGTGCAGCGTGCCCTATCGGCTGACGGCGCGCATTGTGGATGGTACGCATGCGTCCTGCACACTCGGGGGAATGACCACCGCCGCACTGCTGCTGCCCGACTTCATGTTGATCGTGCTCGGCTACGCACTGGCGCGTTGGAGCGCGCTCGACCGGCCGCTGTGGGACAGCGCCGAGCGGCTGGTGTATTACCTGCTGTTCCCGTGTCTGCTGTTCGTCGCCATCGTGCGCCAGCCGATCGCGCTCGGCACCTTGGCCAGCCTGGGCGGTGCAGGCCTGGCGCTGACCACGCTCGGCATCGTGTTGGCGTTTGCGCTCGGCCGCTCAGGCAGTGTCGATGCGAGCGCGCACGCGGCCGGCGCGCAGATCGCGTTTCGCTTCAACTCGTACATCGCACTGGCGCTCGCCGAGCGATTGGGCGGCGCCGGTGGTGTGGCGGCGATGGCGGTGATCATCGCCGTCGTCGTGCCGCTGTGCAACGTGGCCGCGGTCTGGCCACTGGCGCGCGCCGGCGGCCAGCACTACGGGCGCGAGTTGCTGCGCAATCCGCTGATCGTCGCCACCGTCGCCGGCCTCGCCGCCAACCTCGGCGGCCTCGTCCTGCCCGAGGTTGCGGCAACGACGCTGCAACGCCTGGGCGCGGCCGCCTTGCCGCTGGGTTTGATGGCGGTCGGCGCCGGCCTGCGCATCGGCGCCTTGCGCGAGGCGCCGCGGCTGGCGGCCGCGCTGCTGTCGATCCGCCACCTCGTGCTGCCGGCCGTGACGCTGCTGTTGGTGCGCCAGCTGGCGTTGACGCCGGTGCAGCAGCAGATCGTCGTCATGTTCTCTGCGCTGCCCACCGCCGCCAGCGCCTACGTGCTGGCCGCGCGCATGGGCGGACGCGGCGAGTTCGTCGCCGGGCTGGTGACGGTGTCGACGCTGCTCGGCATGCTCAGCGTGCCGCTGGCGCTGGCGTTGCACGACGCGCTGCGTTGAGGCCCCAGTCGATGTGTTCCTGCACCAAAGGATCGGCGGCGTCACGCGCCGCTTGCAGCGCCTGGCCGACGCTCGTGTCGCCGGTGGCGTGCAACGCGTTGCCCAGAGCCACCGCCAGGTTGCGCCGCCAGCGCTGCCAGCCGATGCGCCGGATCGAGCTGCCTTCGGTGCGTTGCAGAAACTCGCTCTCGCTCCACAACCACAGCGTCAGCAACGTCGTGTCATCGAAGCCGTGGCGCGCATCGAAGTCCGTCAATCCGCTGCGCTGCGCGTACTTGTTCCACGGGCAGACGAGCTGGCAGTCGTCACAGCCGACGATGCGGTTGCCGATCAGCGGCCGCAGCTCGGCGGGAATCGCGCCGTCGTGCTCGATCGTCAGGTACGAGATGCAGCGCCGCGCGTCGAGCCGGTAGGGCGCCGTGATGGCGCGCGTCGGGCAGACGTCGCTGCAGGCGCTGCACGTGCCGCAGTGCGCGCCGACGGGCGGCGTCGGCGGCAGCGCGAGATCGACGAACAGCTCGCCGAGGAAGAACATCGAGCCCGCGTCGCGCGACAGCGCCAGCGTGTGCTTGCCACGCCAGCCCATGCCGCTGCGCGTGGCCAGCTCCACTTCGAGCACGGGCGCCGAATCGGTGAAGACACGGTGGCCGAAGGGGCCGATGGCTTGCGCGATGCAGTCGGCCAGCGCCTGCAGGCGCGTGCGCAGGACCTTGTGGTAGTCGCGCCCACGTGCATACACCGAGACCGTGGCCGCACGCGCATCGCTGATGCGCTGCCACTCGATCGCCTGCCAGCCTGCTTCGCACTCACGCGGCAGGTAGTCCATGCGCGCGGTGATCACGCTCGCCGTGCCCGGCACGAGCTCGGCCGGCCGCGCGCGCTTCATGCCGTGACGCGCCATGTAATGCATCGAGCCGTGGAACCCGGCGTCGAGCCACGCACTCAATCCGGCCTCAGCCGACGACAAGTCGATGCCGGCGACGCCGATCTGTGAAAATCCAAGCTCCTTCGCCCAGGTTCGCGCCTGTTCGAGCAGACGCGCACCATTTACCGAAGCATGTTGTCGATCGATCACCCGCCGATTCTAGAAACCCGCTCCCTCACCTGGCCCGACGAAGCGGCCTGCGCCGGCTTCGCAGCGCGGCTGGCGCAATCGCCGGCGTTGTTGCCCTCGACCTTCATCGCACTCGATGGCCCGCTCGGCGCGGGCAAGACCACCTTCGTGCGCCACCTGCTGCGCGCGCTCGGCGTGCAGGGGCGCATCAAGAGCCCGACGTATGCGGTGATGGAGCCGTACGAGATCGACGGCCACGCGATCTCCCATTTCGACTTCTACCGTTTCACCGATGCGCGCGAATGGGCCGATGCCGGCTTTCGCGATGTCTTCGCTGGGCCCGGCCTGAAGCTCGCCGAGTGGCCCGACCACGCGGCGCCGGTGCTGCCGCTGGCCGACTGGCGCTTGCAGATCGAACCGCTTGACACCGATGCGCGCAGCGTCACGGTGCACGCCTTCACACCGCACGGCGTTGTGCTGCTCAGCTCATGAGCCACCCCCTCTCGCGCCGCAAGACGATCAAATACGGCAGCCTCGCGCTGCTGCTGCAAGCGCCGCGGCTCGCCTTCGGCGCGGGCATCGTCGCTGTGCGCGTCTGGCCGGCGGCCGACTACACGCGCGTCACCATCGAGTCCGACAGCGCGCTGTCCGCCAAGCACTCGCTCTTCGACGGCCCCGACCGCCTGGTGATCGACATCGACGGCCTCGAGCTCAGCGCGCAATTGAAGGAGCTGCTCGGCAAGATCCAGCCCGACGACCCGTACATCGCCGGCCTGCGCGTCGGCCAGAACCAGCCGCGCGTGGTGCGGCTGGTGTTCGACCTGAAGCAGGCCACCGCGCCGCAGGTGTTCACGCTCAACCCGGTTGCCGCGTACAACCACCGCCTGGTCTTCGACCTGTATCCGAGCCAGGCGCGCGACCCGCTGCTGCAACTGATCCGCGACAAGGAGAGCGCCGAACGCGAAGCCGCCAAGGCCGTGCGCGACGCGCTCGGCGAGTTCATCGGCAAGGTCGAGCGCGGCGAGCCGGCGAAACCGCCGCCGGTGGCGGGGGCGTCATCAGCACCGTCGGCGGGCCAGACGACGGCTTCGAAACCGCCGTCGGCGGAAACGATGAAGAAGGTCGATCGCCTGGTCATCGTCGCCCTCGATCCAGGCCACGGCGGCGAAGACCCGGGTGCGATCGGGCCCAAGGGCCTGCGCGAGAAAGACGTGGTGCTGGCGGTGGCGCTGGCGCTGCGCGACAAGTTGAACGCCGTGCCCAACATGCGCGCCTTCCTGACGCGCGACGCCGACTACTTCGTGCCGCTGGCCGATCGGGTGAAGAAGGCGCGGCGCGTGCAGGCCGACCTCTTCATCTCGATCCACGCCGACGCCTTCACCAACCCGGCGGCGCGCGGCGCCAGCGTCTTCGCGCTCTCCGACCGCGGCGCCACCAGCACGGCGGCGCGCTGGCTGGCCGACAAGGAGAACGCCGCCGATGCGGTCGGCGGCGTCAACCAGCGGGCGCACAAGGACACCGACGTCATGCGCACCCTGCTCGACATGAGCACCACCGCGCAGGTCAAGGACAGCCTGCGTGTCGGCAGCGAGGTGCTGGGCCAGTTGGACCGCGTGGCGCACCTGCACAAGCCGCGTGTCGAGCAGGCCGGCTTCGCGGTGCTGAAGGCGCCCGACATTCCGAGCATCCTCGTCGAGACGGCCTTCATCTCCAACCCGGACGAAGAGCGCAAGCTCGCCAGCGCCGAGTACCGCAAGGAGCTGGTCGAGGCGCTGCTCTCGGGCATCAAGCGCTACTTCGCGAAGAACCCGCCGTTGGCGAGGAACCGTCAGCTCTGATTCATACGTGATGTGCGGATGTTGGTGCGCAAGCAAGGCTTGG
>CADEEN010000024.1 GCA_902826345.1 uncultured Burkholderiales bacterium
GCCGATTCGTCATCCGCCGCGTCGAAGCCAATCGCCTGTTCGTCGAACCCGTCTAAGGAATTCCGTGGATCAAATCGTCTACATCGTCATCGCCGTCATCGCGATCATCTTCATCACCCGTGCGATCAAGATCGTGCCGCAGCAACATGCGTGGGTGGTCGAGCGGCTCGGCCGCTACGACCGCACGCTGACGCCGGGGCTGTCGATCGTCGTGCCCTTCGTCGATCGCGTGGCCTACAAACATTCGTTGAAGGAAGTGCCGCTCGACGTGCCGAGCCAGGTCTGCATCACCAAGGACAACACGCAGCTGCAGGTGGACGGCATCCTGTTCTTTCAGATCACCGACCCGATGCGCGCCAGCTACGGCTCGTCCGACTTCATGATCGCCATCACGCAGCTCGCGCAGACGACGCTGCGCAGCATGGTCGGCAAGATGGAGCTCGACAAGACCTTCGAGGAGCGCGATGCGATCAACGCGCAGGTCGTCAACGCGCTCGACGAAGCGGCGTCGAACTGGGGCGTCAAGGTACTGCGCTACGAGATCAAGGACCTGACGCCGCCGGCAGAAATCCTGCGCGCGATGCAGGCGCAGATCACCGCCGAGCGCGAGAAGCGCGCGCTGATCGCGGCGTCCGAGGGCCGGCGCCAGGAGCAAATCAACATCGCCACAGGAGAGCGCGAGGCCTTCATCGCGCGCTCGGAAGGCGAGAAGCAGGCCGAAATCAACAACGCGCAGGGCGAGGCGTCGGCGATCCTCGCCGTGGCCGAAGCCAGCGCCGAAGCCATCCGCAAGATCGCCGCCGCGATCCAGTCGCCAGGCGGCGAGCAGGCGGTGCAGTTGAAGGTGGCCGAAAAAGCCGTCGAGGCCTATGCGCAGCTCGCACAGAAGAACAACACGATGATCGTGCCCGGAAACATGACGGAGGTCTCGGCGCTGATCGCCAGCGCGATGGCGGTCATGAAGCAAAGCGGTACGAACAGCCCACGCTAAAATTCGCGGCCCTCAGCGGAGGGATGGATGAGCGGTTTAAGTCGCACGCCTGGAAAGCGTGTGGGGGTTAACAGCCCCCCGCGGGTTCGAATCCCGCTCCCTCCGCCAGATTGACCTGTGTAGCCTCGGCAGCGCGCAGCCGCCGGTACAGCAGCCCGCGCGACACGCCGAGTCGGCGCGCGGCCGACGACAGGTTGCCGCGGCACTCGGCGATCGTGCGTTCGATGAGAGCGCGGTTCGTGGCTTCGAGTGTTTGCGTCGGCGTGACGGGCTGCGCCGGCTCGACGGCCGGCACCGCAGGCATCGGTGCCACCGGCGACACCGACACCGTGACGCGCCGTGCGACAGCGCCGTCGGGCAACTGCGCCTGCATCCACAACGACAGCCCACTCGTCACGCGATGCACTTGCGTGCGCCCTTCATGCGCGAGCGCCAGCACGGAATCGACGCCCAGGCCGAACAGGGATTCGCAGCAAACATTGCCGCCCGTGGCGCGTTCGCAGCCGAGCAGGCTGGCGCCGCTGGCGTTGATCCAGACCACGCGGCCGTCGCCGGCCACGGCGGCCAGGCCCTCGAGCGGCGTGCGCAGCAGCGTCGGGCTGGCCTGGAAGCGCAGCAGCACATGCTCGCGCGACTGCGCTTCGAGCAGGCGGTTCTCGATGCCGGTGGCGTACAGGCTGACCATCGACGCCGCGTCGAAGCGAAACATCTCGCCCTCCGACGACAAGTCGAGCACGGCGGCGACGTCGCCGCGCGCATCGCGGATCGGCGCGGCGGCGCAGTGCATCGCACCGATGCCGCTGAAGAAGTGTTCGGCGCCGCGCACCACGCACACCTCGCCGGTGCAGGCGACGAGGCCGGGCGCCGCGGTGCCGACCGTGCTCTCGCCGAGATCGACACCGACGCGCGTGACGATCGGCATCAGGCGCCCCTCGCTCGTTGACGCCGGCGTGGCATAGACGACCACACCCTCGTGGCTGGTCAGGATGGCCCGGCACGCGGTGCCGACGAGCGCGGCGTGGAGTTGCGACAGGTCCTGCGCGGCCGCGTCGAGCAGTTGCCGGTTGCGCGCTTGCGTGGTGGCGATGCGCGCCTTGGTCACCGGGTCGAAGGCGATGTGCTCGCCCGGTTCGCGGTGCTGGCCGAGGCAGCGCGCCCACGACTGGATCACCGGCTCCGAGACCAGCCCCGTCGGGCGCACGCCCTGGCTGAAGTAGCGCTCGCGCGCCAACGCCACGCGTTGACCCGCCGTCGAAAAGAACGGCCCCGCGGCGAGGCTGGGCGGGGTGGCGACGGCTGGCTGAGAACGGGTCGTTCGGGCTGGCATGCGTACTCCTCGGGCGACGCAATGTGCGCCGATGCGGAACAACTGAGCGCTAGGGAAACTACTCGCTTCGGCGGCGACGGGCCTCAACCCTAGAGTCGGCGCCACACGACAACGGTGAGCGACAAGGCGGCGACGTGCTGCGCCGCGCGCCGCCGGATGGAGACAGGCATGAAGCAACGCACCCTCGCCAACACGGCCATCGGCCTCGTCCTTCTTCTTGCCGGCGGCAGCGCCGCGGCACAGTCGCTGGCCGATCTGCGCAACGACGCTGCCACCGCCGGCGACGTCACGACTTACGGCATGGGCTGGGGCCAACAACGCTTCGCGGCGGGCAAGCAGATCGACGCCAAGAACGTCGACAAGCTGGTGCCGATCTGGAACCTGAGCCTGAACCACAGCGCCAACGCATCGACGCAGCCGTTGCTGATCGACGGTGTGCTCTACCTGACGACGCACGACGCCACGGTCGCCGTCGATGCGATGACGGGCCGCCAGAAGTGGCGCGTGCCGGTCGAGTTGCCGCCCGACATCACCGCCTACCTGTGCTGCGGCACGCAAAGCCGCGGCGCGGCGGTGTTGGACGGCGTGCTCTACCGCACGACGATCGACGCCCGCGTGATGGCGATGAACGCAAAGGACGGCAAGACGCTCTGGACCGCCAAGGCCGCCGACTACAAGCAGGGCTACAGCCTGACGCTGGCGCCGCTGGTCGCCGGCGGTGTGCTCATCACCGGCATCTCCGGCGGCGAGTACGGCGCGCGCGGCTTCATCAACGGCTGGGATCTGAAGACCGGAGAGAAAAAGTGGCACCGCTGGACCGTGCCTGCGCCGGGCGAAAAAGGCAGCGAGACCTGGGCCCCCGAGCGCTACAAGGACGGCGGCGGCCCGACGTGGCTGACCGGCACCTACGACCCGGACCTCGACCTCGTGTACTGGGGCGTCGGCAACGGCGGGCCGTGGAACCCGGCCACGCGGGGCGGCGATTCGCTCTACATCGGCTCGGTGCTGGCATTGCGTCCGGCCACGGGCGAGATCGTCTGGCATTACCAGTTCTCGCCCGGCGATCCGTACGACTACGACGGCACCAACGAGCTCGTGCTCGCCGACCTGCCGATGGCCGGCAAGAAGACGAAGGCGCTGATGCAGGCCAACCGCAACGGCTTCTTCTACGTGCTCGACCGCAGCAACGGCAAGCTGCTGTCGGCGCAGCCGTTCGCCAAGAAGATCAACTGGGCCAGCGGCATCGACATGGCCAGCGGCCGGCCGATCGACACGCCGATGACAGCCACGGTGCGCAAGACCGAATCGATGCCTGATTTCATCGAGGTCTGGCCGAGCGCCTTCGGCGGCAAGAACTGGATGCCGATGAGCTTTGATCCGACGCGGCGTGTTGCGTACTTCAACACCGTCAACGTCGGCATGAAGATCAAGTACGTCAAGCAGGAGCGGCCGAAGCAGCCGACCTGGTACCTCGGCCTCGAACTCGGCGGCTTCGTAGCGCCGGAGGACGGCCAACGCGGCTCGCTGGTGGCGTGGGATCCGGTGGCCGGCAAGAAGCTCTGGGACGTGCCGAGCAAATCGCCGAACTGGGCCGGCGTGGTTTCCACGGCGGGCGGCGTGCTCTTCACCGGCGCGCAGACCGGCGAGTTCATGGCCTTCGATGCGGCGAGCGGCAAGAAGCTGTGGCAGTTCCAGACCGGCTCGGGCATCAGCGGCCTGCCGATCGTCTGGGAGCGGGGCGGCAAGCAGTACGTTACCGTCACCAGCGGCGCGGCCACGGTGTACGGCGCGCTGGCGGGCGACCCCGAGCTGGCCAACGTCTCGCCGGGATCGTCGTTGTGGACGTTTGCGTTGCGCGAGTGACGTGCGGGTGCGAGCGCTCGCGGCCGCCGCGTCGTGGTTGTTGCTGGCAACGCCGGTGCAGGCACAAGACGACGTGCAGCAAGGCCGCGCGCTCTACACGAGCTACTGCGCGCGCTGCCACGGCGTGAACATGATCAACACCGGCGCGGCGACCGATCTGCGCAAGTTTCCGAAGGACGAACCGGAGCGCTTCGCGCGCTCGGTCAATCAAGGCGTGCGCGCGATGCCGGCGTGGGGCGGGATCCTCCAGCCGGGCGACGTGCAGGCGATATGGCGTTATGTGATCAGCAATCCACCCTGAGGAGACAGCGATGACACATCCGACTCATGCCGGCCCGAAAAAAGGCTGGCGTCTGTGGTCTGCGGCCGGCGCTGTGCTGGCCGCGTCGCTGCTCGCAGCCACGCCGGCGCGAGCGATCGACGTCGATGCCGGGGACTACACGGCGCTGCCGGCAGGCACCACGCTCGGCATCGTCTATTACCAGCACGCCACGCGCAACAGAGCGTACTCGGGCGGGGACCGCGTGCCGATCGACGCGCGCCTGGATTCCGACGTCGGCATCCTGCGCGGCGTGCGCTTCATGGACATCGGCGGCTACATCGTCGATCCGCAGTTCCTGCTGCCCTTCGGCAAGTTGAAGGGCAAGAACGACTTGTCGGCGCTGGGCAGCGCCGACGGTATCGGCGACCTGCTGCTCGCCGCCACGGTGTGGTTCAACAAACCGGGGCAGAAGGAAAACTTCGGCATTACGCCGTTCGTCTTCGTGCCCGTCGGCAGCTACGACCGCAACAAGCCGCTCAACCTCGGCGAGAACCGCTGGAAGTTCGCGCTGCAGGCCGGCTGGATCAAACCCTTGTCCGACAGCATCACGATGGACCTGATCGGCGACGTCACGCTCTTCGGCAAGAACGACGAGTTCGGCGCCAGCACGCTGAAGCAAAAGCCGCTGTTCCAGTTCCAGGGCTGGTGGCGCTACCACTTGTCGGCGGCCACCGACCTGCGCTTGGGCTTGTCGCAGACCGTGGGCGGCGAAACCAAGGTCGATGGCGTGGCGCAAGACAACCGCACCTCGAACTCCAAGTTCTCGATCGGCGCCGGTCACTTCGTCGGCGCGACGACGCAGATCCTGGCCACGTATGGCCGCGACATCTCGGTGCGCGAGGGGCTGAAAGAAAACAACCGCCTCAATCTGCGCTTGCTTCTGATCTTCTGAATGCGGCGCGACGGCCAGCGCCGATCACGCGGCCATCTTGTGCTCGAGCAGCAGGTCCTGCACCCAGATGCCGGACTGCGTCACCAACTCGTGACGCGGCTGCTCGTGGCGCAGGCCGATCGCCACGCGCCCCGTCCACCAGACGGTCTTGCCGTTGCCGGGAAAGGTCAGCGGGCCGGTGTAGCCTGCGGGCACTTCGATCGGCGGCGCTTCGCGATTCAGCAAGATGCTTTCGAACGTCTTCATGGTCATCTCCCAACAATCATGTGCGCGCATCGTGAGGCAGGTTTTTCGTAACCGCACTGCCGCAAGTCGGTGGGTTCGTGGCCCTGACGCATCGAATCCCTGGAGTCAAACGCCCGCAAATGCGGGCGCTCGTATCAACGCGCACTGCACCGCACTACGGCGGTGCTGATTTGTCACCGCGATGCGTGATATCGGCGCTGCCCGAGACGCTGCGCTTGACCTGCGGGCTGCCCCAGTAGTCGACGCTACCGGCGCCAGCGACGCTGATGCGCAGCTCGCGCGTGGCCCACACCATCACATCACCGACACCGCTGATCGCCACGCGCGCGCGCTCGCTGGCCAGTTGCTCGCCGCTGAACTTGCCTTTGCCGGCGATCGACACGCCGACGTCCTGCACCTGCCCGCCGAAGGCGCCCTCCCCTGCGCCGGACACCGAGAACTTCAGCGCCTCGGCCTCGAGTCGATCGAGGCGCACCGAGCCCGAGCCCGAGATGCTCACCGACAACTCGTTGGCGTTGACAACGGCCGGCGCGTGAAAGCTGCCGGCGCCGGAGATGGCGATGCGCCGCAACTGGCGCGCGCTGATCGACAACTGCACTTGCCGCGACGTCCAGAACTTCCACGCACCCGACGAATGGATCGACAGCTTGCCGCCTTGCACCTGCATGTCGACGGACTTCAGCGCGTCGTCGCCGCCCTCGACGGTGATCTGGTCCACCGGCCCCTGCGTGAAGCGCACCGCCGCCGAGCCGGAGATGTCGATCGAGTCGAAGCTGCCGAGGGTGTAGGTCTTGCTCGCCGGCGTTTGCGCCAGCGCACCCGTCGGCGCTGCCGCCGCAACGCACAGCATCCACAGCAGCGTGCGTCTCACAGCGCCATCGCCCGCAGTTGCTTGGAGACGTCGCGGCTCGCGGTGACGCTGCTGCCGTCACGCAGGCGGATGACGTACTGCGAGCTGTCGTCCGGCGTCATGCTGTCGACGAAGTCGAGGTTGACGATGCACGAGCGGTTGACCTTGAGAAAGCGCTGCGTGTCAAGGCGCTGCTCGAAGGCGCTGATCGGCAGGCGCACCAGGTAGCTGCGGCCCTTGCTGACGATCGCGGTGTACTTGGTGTCCGACTTCAGGTGCTCGATGTCAGCCACCTGCACCGGCACGATGCCGCCGCGATCGCGCACCAGCACGCGTGCCAGCAACTCGGGCGCGGCGCCGGCGGCTTCGAGCGCGGGTACGACGGCGCCGCTGGTGCCGAGCGACTGCAGCGCATGCTCGACGCTTTCGACGAAGCGCGCCTGCGTGAACGGCTTCAACAGGTAGTCCACGGCGTGCAGCTCGAAGGCAGTCAGCGCATGCTCGTCGTAGGCGGTGGTGAAGATGACCTTCGGCGCCGCGGCGCCCTCGTCTTCGACCAGCGCACGCATCACCTGCAGGCCGGTCATGCCGGGCATGTGGATGTCCATCAGCACCAGGTCCGGCCGCTGCACGCGGATGCGCTCCAGCGCCGACGGGCCGTCGCCGCAAGTGCCCACGAGTTCCAGCTGCGGCATCTTCGCCACCCACTCGGCCAGGCCTTCGGCGGCCAGCGGCTCGTCCTCTGCGATCAAGGTGCGAATGGCGTTCATGAGGCCTGCGGAATGTAGATCTCGACATGGAAACCGGCGTTGGGGGCCGAGCGCACCGACAGCGTCGAGCGGCCGCCGAAGTCGACCTGGAAACGGCGCTGCAAGGCGGCCAGGCCGACGCCGCCTTTGTCTTCTTGCGCCGGCCAGACGCAGCCCGGCCCGTCGTCGCTGACCGACAGCAGCAGCCCCTGCGGATCATCACGACGCTCGGCCCGCACGCGCACCGTGCCGCCGGCCACACGCGGCGCCACGCCGTGCAGGATGCTGTTCTCGACGAGGGGCTGCAGCGTCAGCGGTGGCACCGCGTCGTCGAGCGTGGCCTCGTTGACGGCCCACTCGATCTTCAGCCGCGCCCCCAGGCGCAACGACTCGAGCTCGAGGTAGTCGCGCACGAAGCCGAGCTCGTCGCGCAGCGGCACGCGGTCGGCCGCGCCACGCTTGGCGTCGAGCAGGTAGCGCATCATTCGCGAGAAGCACTGCAGCGCCTGCTCGGCGGCGCGTGCATCCTTGCGCACCAGGTGGCTGATCGAGTTCAGCGTGTTGAAGAGGAAGTGCGGATTCAGCTTGCCGCTGATCGCCGCCAGCTCGGCGCGCACCAGCGCCGCTTCTGCCTGCGCCGCGCTCATCGCCGCGTCCTGTGCGCGGCGCGCGTCGATGACGCCGTTGAAGCCGAGACACAGCGCGACGTAGAGGAAGACCGCAACGGCGCTGCGCCAGAGCAGGTTCTGCTGCAGCGTCGCCAGCGCATGGTCGCTGCCGAAGAACAGCAGGTGCAGGCCGAAATCCAGCGCGTGGCAGGCCGCGGCGAAGAGCAGCGCGGCGGCGACATGGAACGAGGCTTCGAAGACGACGTTGCCGCGGCGCTGGCGCAACCACAGCGCCCACGGGTACACCAGCGCGCCGAGCAGCATCGGCGGGCCGAGGTTCCACGTCGCCTGGTAGAGCGCGCTCCACAGGCCCCAGTCGCCATGCCGCCACTCGGTGCCGGCCACGCCGAACAAGACCCAGGCCAGCAAGCACAGCGCGGCATAGGGCAGCCAGACCGAACGCCGCGAGGGGGCGATCGGGTCGAGCGCGAACGGGCCGGCTGTCGTCATGCGCCCATCCTACGGGGGCGCGATGACCCAGGCAGCGCCGAGGCGACGAAGTGCGATTTGACGGTCGCGAAAAAGAAAAACGCCCGCGGCTGCGGGCGTTTTCTGTCGTCACGGCCGAAGCCGTGGACCGACGTCGATCAGCGAACGACGGCGATCTGGTCGCGCTTGTCACCCTTGTAGGTGTAGAGCGTCAGCGCGCCGTTCTTGATGTCGCCCTTCTCGTCGAACGAGATCGTGCCGGTGACGCCCTTGTAGCCGGTGGTCTTGGCCAGCACCGGCAGGTAAACCTTCGGGTCCGCCGAATTGGCCTTGACCATCGCGTCGGCCATCACCATCGTCGCGTCGAAGACGTACGGCGCATAGACCTTCACGTCGTCGTTGAACTTCTTCTTGTAGTCGGCGTAGAACGTGTCCATCGACTTCTTGGCCTCGCCCTCGACGCCACCGGCCTCGGCGCACACCACCTGGCCGTCGGCCATCGTGCCCGCGGCCAGCTTCGGCAGTTCCGACGAGCAGATGCCGTCGCCACCGACGAACTTGGCGCTGATGCCGAGCTGCTTCATCTGGCGCAGCATCGGGCCGGCCACCGCGTCCATGCCGCCGAAGAACACCACGTCCGGGTTCTTGGCCTTGATGGAGGTCAGGATGGCGGTGAAGTCCGTCGCCTTGTCGTTGGTGAACTCGCGCGCCACGGTCTTGCCGCCGGCGCCCTTGACTCCTTTCTCGAACTCGTCGGCCACACCCTGACCATAGGCGGTGCGGTCATCGATGACGGCGATCGACTTGCCCTTCAATTGCGTCACGGCGTACTTGCCGAGCGTGCCGCCGAGGTGCACGTCGTCAGCCACCACGCGGAAGGTGGTCTTGTAGCCGTTGCGGGTGAACTTCGGGTTGGTGGCCGAGGGGCTGATCTGCGGGATGCCGGCATCGCTGTAGATCTTCGACGCCGGAATCGACGTGCCCGAGTTCAGGTGGCCGATGACGCCGTTGACCTTGCTGTCGACCAGCTTCTGCGCCGCCGAGGTGCCCTGCTTCGGATCGCCGGCATCGTCTTCGGCCAGCAGTTCGAACTTGGCCTTCTTGCCGCCGATCATCACGCCCTTGGCGTTGAGCGCTTCGATGGCCATGCGGGCGCCGTTTTCATTGTCCTTGCCCAGGTGCGCGATGGCACCGCTGGTCGGGCCGACGTGGCCGATCTTGACGACCAGGTCTTGGGCGCTGGCCGTGCCGGCGACGAGGACGGCGGCAGCGACGGTCGGGGGCATCGTGATTCGCATGAGGAGAAACCTCCAGTGAGGATGTGAAAGACGTTGATGGAATACCTGAGTCAACTCAGCGGGCGAGACGATACTGCAAAAGGCACCGCAGCCCGCATCGGGTATCTGCCTAAGCACGTTGGGTGCCATGGCTTCGGCTTGACCGACGGCGAGCTAACGCGGCCCTCGGCCGGGCGGATGACCGGGCCGGCGTAGGTGCTTTCGCCCGGTCGGCGCCGGCGCCCCCAATGCAATCCCACGGCTACAGTCTGGTGCATGCACCTGCCCCTGCTGCGCTGGCTCGCCAACCTTCCCCTGGTGGCCCTGCTCGGCGGTTGCGCCGGCGATGGACCGTCACGCGCCCCGATGCGCACGCCGGAAAGCATCCAGGCCGACATCCAGGCGCTGATCCCGTCCACGGTGGCCCAGCGTGCGGCCTGGGCGGTCGATCTGCAGCTCGTCTTCGCGGCGTTGAAGCTCGATCCGTCGCCGCCCAGTGTCTGCGCCGTACTCGCCGTCACCGAACAGGAATCGACCTTCAACGCCGACCCGCCGGTGCCCAACCTGGCGAAGGTTGCGCGCGAGGAAATCCTGCGCCGCGCCGAGCGCGCCGGGGTTCCCGCGGTGGCGGTGAATCTGGCGCTGCAACTTCGCTCGCCCGACGGACGCAGTTATGACGATCGGCTCGACGCGGTGAAGACCGAGCGCGAGCTGAGCCTGATCTTCGAGCAGTTCATCGACGAGGTGCCGCTCGGCCAGCGCCTGTTCGCGCGGCTGAACCCGGTGCGCACGGGCGGGCCGATGCAGGTCAGCATCGGCTTCGCCGAGAGCCATGTGCAATCGCGACCCTACCCGTTTCCGGCGCAAGACACGGTCCGCCATGAGGTCTTCACGCGCCGCGGCGGCCTGTACTTCGGCACCGCGCACCTGCTCGACTACGCGGCGCCGTATGGGCCCGAGATGGTCTATCGCTTCGCCGACTTCAACGCCGGCCGCTTCGCCAGCCGCAACGCCGGTTTCCAGCAGGCGCTTGCCGTGGCCAGCGGCCGCAAGATCGATCTCGACGGCGACCTGTTCGTCGCCGGCGCCGCCGAGCCCGGACAAACCGAATCTGCCGTGCGCAGCCTGGCGGGGCCGCTCGGCCTGGACGAGCGCACGATCCGGCGTGAACTCGAACTCAGCGACGGCCCTGAATTCGAACGCAGCCCGCTGTTGGCGAAAGTGTTCGCGCTGGCCGAGCAGCGCAGCGGCCGCGCGCAGCCACGCGCGGTGATCCCGCGCATCGTGCTGCAGAGCCCGAAGATCACGCGGCGGCTGACGACCGAGTGGTTCGCGCGACGTGTCGAGGAACGCTACAAGCGTTGTTTGCAGCGCGGTTGATTGCGCGCAGGCAAGGCGCGCCGACCGCCGCAGTGGCGCGCCGCCGCGCACCGCCCGCGGTTTTGCGCTCTTCACAACCTGCGCGAAGCGCCCCGCTGTCAGTCGCCGCCTTCGTCGTCGTGCAACAAGACACGCTGACGCCCTGCGTTGATGACCAGCGTGTTCCAGCGCCGGCGCTGATCGAGCGAGGCCGACCAGTCGCTGCCGAACAGCGCGCGGCCCTGGTCGTGCATCAGCAGCGCGAGTTGCGCCGACGGCAGGTGGCCGGCATCGGCCAGCGCGGCAACGCGGCCGTACGCGGCGGCGTGGCGGCCTTCGCGCAACGCACGTCCGACGTCCGCATAGCGCTCAGCGTGTGCGCGCGCCCCACTCATGGGCTGCGCATCGCGCGCGGGCGCTGCTGCTGCGGCAACGAAGGCGGCTGCTGCCGCCAGACTCGACACGGTGACGAGTGAAGGTATCTGCATCGGGTTGTCCTCAGGCAAGTGTTCGGGATACCCGGTACCACGCGATGCGACAGCGCGTACGGACATCCCTTTAGACTCGCGCGCCGTCACCCCCTAACCTGAAAGCCCCTTCCGTGAAGCTGCGCATGGCCGAAAACTCGCTGTTCGCGATTTTGTTGCGACAGCGCTGGTGGGTCAGCGCCGCCATCGCGCTCGTCATCGGCCTGGCCGGCGCCGCGCTGCTGCCGCCCGATTGGCGCGTGGCCGGCGCGCTGAGCGGCTTTCCGTTTGCCGTGATCGCCGTGATGGCGGCCTGGCGCGGTCGCCACACGCCGAGCGACAGCCGCATCGCGCAGGTCGACGCTGCGGTGCGTGCGATGGCCTGGCCGGCCTTCGCCGAGCTGCTGGAGCAGGCTTTCCGGCGCGATGGGCACGAGGTCCGGCGCACGAGCGGCGGCGGCGCCGACTTCGAGCTGCTGCGCAACGGCCAGACGCTGCTGGTCAGCGCGCGCCGATGGAAGAGCGCGCGCACCGGCCTCGAGCCGCTGCGCGAGTTGCAGGCGGCGCGCGAGAAGGCCAGCGCCGCGGCGCTGTACATCGGCCTGGGAGAGATCAGCGAGCCGGCCGCCGCCTTCGCGGCGCAGCACCGCATCGCGTTCTGGCAGGCGGCGGCGCTGGCCGAATCGCTGCGCGGCATGGCGCTCGGCAAACCGTCCTGAGCGCCGGCGCGGCGCTCAGCCCATCGCCGCGATCACCGCCGGCGGCGCCTGCACCAACTCGATCAGCACGCCTTCACCGCCGAGCGGAAACTCGTCGTTGCCCTTGGGATGGATGAAGCAGATGTCGTGGCCGGCCGCGCCCTTGCGGATGCCGCCCGGCGCAAAGCGCACGCCGCGCGCCGTCATCCACGACACGGCGGCCGGAAGGTCATCGACCCACAGGCCGACGTGGTTGAGCGGCGTCGCCTGCACCGCCGGCTTCTTCTGCGCGTCGATCGGCTGCATCAGATCGACCTCGACCGCATGCACGCCCTGACCGAGCGCGCAGATGTCTTCGTCGACGTTCTCGCGCTCGCTGACGAAGCTGCTGCGGACTTCGAGGCCGAGCACATCGACCCAGAGGGACTTCAGGCGCTGCTTGCTCGACCCGCCGATGGCGATCTGCTGCACGCCGAGGATGCGAAAGGGCCGGTCGTTCATGCGATGTCCAGTTGTTCGAAGTCGATGGCGTGCTCATGCACGCTGCGGTTGTCGATACCGCGCAGCGAGAGCACGAGCCGGCGCGCGCTGAAGTCGATGTCGATCACGCCGTAGTGCGGCACGGTGACGAGCGGGCCGATGCGGTTCGGCCCGTATTCGCTGGCCGTGGCCCACGGGTGCGTGACGCCGCTGCTCGTCATCTCGTGCAGCGGCAAGCGCAGCGTGGCGTTGGCCTCGCGGTAGATGCCGCCGATGTGGCGATCGCCCGAGACGATGACGACGCCGCGCGCCTTCGTCTCGCCGATCAGGCGGTACAGCCGCTCACGCTCGACAGGCAGGTTGCCCCAACGCTCCCAGCCATGACCTTCAGCGATGCACTGCACGCTGCTGACGATCACGCGCACGTCGGCACGCTCGCGCAACTGCGCTTCGAGCCAGCGCCATTGCGCCTGGCCGAGCATCGTCTTGGCCGGGTCGGCATCGGGCAGGTAGCGCTCCTTGCCCGGCGCGCCGTGCTGATCGGTGGCTCGGAGCGGCGAGCGGAACCAGCGCGTGTCCAGGCCGATGACCTGCACCCGCCTCGTGCCGCGCTCGATCGTCTGTGCGTGGTAGATGCCTTCGCGCAAACGGCGCGGGTCAGCGGCGCCGACGCGCCAGAAGCGCAGGAACTCGTCCTTGCTCTGCTGCTTGTGCGCAAACTCGGCGCCGCCGTCGTTCAGGCCGTAGTCGTGGTCGTCCCAGACGGCGAGGTGCGGCGTGGTGTTGCGCAGCAGGCGGAAGTTGTCTTTGCCGGCGAGACCATCGTAGGCCTTGCGCAGCCTGTCGATGTCGAACGGCGCGCCGCTCGCATAGACGTTGTCGCCGGCGAAGATGAAATAGCCGCAGCGCTGCTGCAATGCTGCGTCCCAGATCGGCTGCGGCTGGCTCTGGTCGGCGCACGAGGCCACACCGATGCGCAGGCTGCCGGCGCCGGGCTGGTTGGGCGCGACGGCGCAGGCGCCGAGTGCGGCGGCGCCTGCGGCGGCGACAACGCTGCGCCGGCGCATGTTCATCGTCACGCGAACGACACGATCGGCTGGTCCACCACCAGGCTCTCGCCCTTCTTCGCCAGCACCTCCTTGACCGTGCCGTCCTGCGCTGCCGTGAGGATGTTCTCCATCTTCATCGCCTCGATCACCGCGAGCTTTTCGCCGGCCAGCACCTTCTGTCCCGGCTGCACCGTGATGTCAGCCAGCAGCCCCGGCATCGGCGAGAGCAGGAACTTCGACAGATCGGGCGGCGCCTTGTGCGGCATCAGCTTCAACAACTCGGCGGCTTTGGGCAGCAGCACCAGCGCCTGCATCGCCGCGCCGTTGTGCGCCACGCGAATGGCCAGCGGCCGCTGCGCGCCGCCGCGTTCGACCTGCGCGGTGAAGGGCTTGCCGTTGCAGGTGCCGGTCATCAGCACGTCGCCCAGGCGCGTCTTGCTTTGGATCGCGAAGTGCCGGCCTTGAATCACGACGTCGGCCTTGCCGGCGGTGGGCTCGAACTCCTGAATGTGCACCGCATGGTGTTCGTGCGCCCCATCGCCCCTCAACACCACGACCACCAGATCGGGCAGGTTCTTCGCGCGATGGCCATCAACCTGGCCGCTGATGCCCAGCGCGCGCTCGCGCGCCTTGCGGCGCACGAAGGCGGCCAGCGCGACGAGGAACAGCGGGTCGTCGTGCACCACGTCGGCGGCGGAAAAGCCCTTGCCGTAGTGCTCGGCGATGAAGCCGGTGTTGAACTCACCGGACGCAAATTTCGGATGCGCCAGCAGTGCCGACTGGAATGGCACGTTGCTCGAGACGCCGCGGATGACGAAGGCGTTGAGCGCCTCGCGCATCTTCGCGATCGCATCGGCCCGGTCGCGGCCGTGCACGATCAGCTTGGCGATCATCGAGTCGTAGTGCAGCGGAATCTCGCCGCCTTCATAGACGCCGGTGTCCACGCGCACGCCGCCCCAGCCCCTTTCAGGGTGATCGACTGGAGGGTCGGCAGCGGCGAACATCGTCTCCTGCGGCGGACGGAAGGTCACCAGCCGGCCGGTCGAGGGCAGGAAGTTGCGGAACGGGTCTTCGGCGTTGATGCGGCACTCGATCGCCCAGCCGTTGCGCTTCAGGTCGGTCTGCGCAAACGGCAGCGCCTGCCCGGCTGCGACGCGGATCATCCACTCCACCAGATCGAGCCCGGTGATGCACTCGGTCACCGGGTGCTCGACCTGCAGCCGCGTGTTCATCTCCAGGAAGTAGAAGCTCTGGTCGGCGCCGACGACGAACTCGACCGTGCCCGCGCTCTGGTAGTTCACCGCCTTGGCCAGCGCCACCGCCTGCACGCCCATCTTCTGCCGCGTCTCGTCGCTGATGAACGGCGACGGCGCCTCCTCGATCACCTTCTGGTGGCGGCGCTGGAGGCTGCACTCGCGCTCGTGCAGGAAGACGACGTTGCCGTGCGCATCGCCGAGCACCTGGATCTCGATGTGCCGAGGCTGCTCGACGAACTTCTCGATGAAGACGCGGTCGTCGCCGAAGCTCGCCTTGGCCTCGTTGCGGCACGACGTGAAACCGGCGAAAGCGTCGCCGTCGTTGAAGGCCACGCGCAGGCCCTTGCCGCCGCCGCCGGCGCTGGCCTTGATCATCACCGGGTAGCCGATGTCGCGTGCGATCCTCACCGCGGCCTCGGGCGACTCGATGGCTTCGTTCCAGCCCGGGATGGTGTTGACCCTGGCTTCGTTGGCCAGCTTCTTCGAGGCGATCTTGTCGCCCATCGCCGCGATCGAGTAGTGCTTGGGGCCGATGAAGACCAGCCCTTCCTCCTCGACGCGCCTGGCGAAGGCCTCGTTCTCCGACAGGAAGCCGTAGCCGGGGTGGATGGCCTCGGCGCCGGTTTGCCTGGCTGCCGCGATGATCTTGTCGGCGACCAGGTAGCTCTCGCGACTGGGCGCCGGCCCCAGCAGCACGGCCTCGTCGGCCAGCTCGACGTGCAGCGCGTCGCGGTCGGCTTCCGAATGCACTGCGACGGTCGCGATGCCGAGCTTCTTCGCCGTCTTGATGACGCGGCAGGCGATTTCCCCGCGATTGGCGATCAGGATCTTCTTGAACATGGTCCTGGCCTCGTTCACAAAGGAATGTTGCCGTGCTTGCGCCACGGGTTCTCGAGCTTCTTGTCCTTGAGCATCACCAGCGAGCGGCAGATGCGCTTGCGCGTCTCGTGCGGCTGGATCACGTCGTCGATGAAGCCGCGCGCGCCGGCGACGAAGGGGTTGGCGAAGCGCGCCTTGTACTCGGCCTCGCGCGCGGCGAGCTTGGCCGGGTCGCCCTTGTCCTCGCGGAAGATGATCTCGACCGCGCCCTTGGCGCCCATCACCGCGATCTCGGCGTTCGGCCAGGCGAAGTTGACGTCGCCGCGCAGGTGCTTGCTGCTCATCACGTCGTAGGCGCCGCCGTAGGCCTTGCGCGTGATCACCGTCACCTTCGGCACGGTGCATTCCGCATACGCGTAGAGCAGCTTCGCGCCGTGCTTGATGATGCCGCTCCACTCCTGCGAAGTGCCCGGCATGAAGCCCGGCACATCGACGAAGGTGATCACGGGGATGGAGAACGCATCGCAGAAGCGCACGAAGCGCGCCGCCTTGATGCTCGACTTGATGTCGAGACAACCGGCGAGCACGAGCGGGTTGTTGGCCACGATGCCGACCGTGCGCCCCTCCATGCGTGCCATGCCGATGACGATGTTCTTCGCGTAGTCGGGCTGCAACTCGAAGAAGTCGCCGTCGTCGACCACCTTCAGGATCAGCTCGGTGATGTCGTACGGCTTGTTCGGGCTGTCCGGCACCAGCGTGTCGAGCGAGAAGTCGCTGCGGTCGGCCGGGTCGCCGCTAGGCCGCGACGGCGCGCCGGCCTTGTTGTTCAGCGGCAGGTAGTTGAAGAAGCGGCGCAGCATCAACAGCGCCTCGACGTCGTTGTCGAAAGCGCGGTCGGCAACGCCGCTCTTGCTCGTGTGCGTGATGGCGCCGCCGAGTTCCTCCGCCGTGACCGCCTCGTGCGTCACCGTCTTCACCACCTCGGGGCCGGTGACGAACATGTAGCTTGAGTCCTTGACCATGAAGATGAAGTCGGTCATCGCCGGCGAGTACACCGCACCGCCGGCGCACGGCCCCATGATCATGCTGATCTGCGGGATGACGCCGCTGGCCAGCACGTTGCGCTGGAAGACTTCGGCGTAGCCGCCGAGCGAAGCCACGCCTTCCTGGATGCGCGCGCCGCCGCTGTCGTTCAGGCCGATCACCGGCGCGCCGACCTTCATCGCCTGGTCCATCACCTTGCAGATCTTCTCGGCATGCGCCTCCGACAGCGCGCCGCCGAAGACGGTGAAGTCCTGCGAGAAGACGAAGACCAGGCGGCCGTTGATCATGCCGTAGCCGGTGACGACGCCGTCGCCGGGGATTTTGTTGTCGGCCATGCCGAAGTCGACGCAGCGGTGCTCGACGAACATGTCCCACTCTTCGAAGCTGCCCTGGTCGAGCAGCAACTCAACACGCTCGCGCGCGGAGAGCTTGCCCTTGGCGTGCTGCGCGGCGATGCGTTTTTCGCCGCCGCCCTGGCGCGCGGCGGCGCGTTTTCTTTCGAGTTGTTCGATGATGTCGTGCACGTTGTTGTCTCCTCGTCAGCTTTTTTCGAACAGGTCGAGCAGCGAGCGCGCGGCCACGGTCGGTGCGGTTCGCGCATGAATGACGTCGTCTTGCAGCGCCGGCAGCGCAGACTGCACGGCCGGGTGGCGCTTGAAGTCTGCCGTCAGCCGCGCGCCGATGATGTCCCACATCCAGGCCAGCGCCTGATCGCGGCGACGCTTGTCGAACGTGCCGTCGGCGCGGCGGCGTTCGGCCTGCGCTTGCACAGCGGCCCACACGGCGGCGATGCCATCGCCGGTCAATGCGCTGGCCGGCATTACCGGCACACCGCTGATGTTGGCCATCGCCCGCGTCGCGGCATCGGCATCGAGATCGGCCTTGTTGATCACCACCAGATCGGCGCGCTCCATCACGCCGCGCTTGATCGCCTGCAAATCGTCGCCGGCGTTGGGCAGTTGCAGCAGCACGAACAGATCGGTCATGCCGGCGACCGCGGTTTCGCTCTGGCCGACGCCGACGGTCTCGACGATGACAACGTCGAACCCCGCTGCCTCGCACAGCAGCAGCGCCTCGCGCGTGTGCTCGGCCACGCCGCCGAGCGTGCCGGAGGTGGGCGTGGGGCGGATGAAGGCAGCATTGTTGACCGACAGCCGCTCCATGCGCGTCTTGTCGCCGAGGATCGAGCCGCCGGAGAGCGTTGAAGAAGGATCGACGGCGAGCACGGCGATGCGATGGCCTTGCGCGATCAGGTGCAGGCCGAGGGTTTCGATGAACGTGCTCTTGCCGACGCCGGGGACGCCGGAGATGCCGATGCGCAGGGATTGGCAGGTATCGGGCATCAAGGTATCGAGCAGCGTATCGGCTTCGAGCCGATGATCAGCGCGGGTGGACTCGATCAGCGTGATGGCCTTGGCGAGGGCGCGACGGTCGCCGCGCCGAATCGCCTGGGCCATCGCGCCAGCGCTCAAGCCTCCACCGCCTTCCTGATCTGCTCCAGCACGTCCTTCGCACTGGCAGGAATCGGCGTGCCCGGGCCGTAGATGCCCTTCACCCCGGCCTCGTACAGAAACTCGTAGTCCTGCTTCGGGATCACGCCGCCGACGAAGACGATGATGTCGTCGGCGCCCTGCGCCTTCAGCGCCGCGATGATCGCCGGCACCAGCGTCTTGTGCCCGGCGGCGAGCGTGGAGACGCCGACCGCGTGCACGTCGTTTTCGATCGCCTGGCGCGCGCACTCTTCCGGCGTCTGGAAGAGCGGGCCGATGTCGACATCGAAGCCGAGGTCGGCGAACGCCGTGGCGACGACCTTGGCGCCGCGGTCGTGGCCGTCCTGGCCGAGCTTGCTGATCATCACGCGCGGCCGGCGGCCCTGCGCCTGCGCAAACTCGGCGATCTCCGCCTTCAACTTGTCCCAGCCCTCGGCACTGTCATACGCGGCTGCATACACACCGGTCACCTTTTGCGTATCGGCGCGGTGGCGCCCCCAGACTTTCTCCAGCGCATCGCTGATCTCGCCCACGGTCGCACGCAGACGAACAGCTCGGATGCTCAAGTCGAGCAGGTTGCCCTGACCGGATTGCGCACAGGCGGTCAGCGCATCGAGCGCCGCACGAACTTTCGCCGCATCGCGTCCGGCGCGCAAGGCTTGCAAACGCGCCACCTGGTTGTCGCGCACGGCGTGGTTGTCGATCTCGCGGCTCGCGACCGTGTCTTCCTGCGCCAGCTTGTACTTGTTGACGCCGACGATCACGTCCGCGCCCGAGTCGATGCGCGCCTGCTTCTGCGCCGCGCTGGCCTCGATCTTCAACTTGGCCCAACCGGAGCCCACCGCGCGCGTCATGCCACCCAGCGCATCGACCTCTTCGATGATCGTCCACGCCGCCTCTGCCATCTTGTGTGTGAGCGTCTCCATCATGTAGCTGCCGGCCCAGGGGTCGACGACGCTGGTGATGTGCGTCTCTTCCTGCAGGATGAGCTGCGTGTTGCGCGCGATGCGTGCCGAAAACTCGGTCGGCAGCGCGATCGCCTCGTCGAACGAGTTGGTGTGCAGCGACTGCGTGCCGCCGAACACCGCCGCCATCGCCTCGACCGTCGTGCGCACGATGTTGTTGTATGGGTCCTGCTCGGTCAGGCTCCAGCCCGACGTCTGGCAATGCGTGCGCAGCATCAGGCTCTTCGGGTTCTTGGCGGCGAAGCCGCTCATGATGCGATGCCAGAGCAGCCGCGCGGCGCGCATCTTGGCGATCTCGAGATAGAAGTTCATGCCGATCGCCCAGAAGAAGCTCAGGCGCGGCGCGAACTCATCGACGTCAAGGCCCTTGTCGAGGGCGGTCTTCACGTACTCCTTGCCGTCAGCCAGCGTGAAGGCAAGTTCCAGCGCCTGGTTCGCGCCCGCCTCCTGCATGTGATAGCCGGAGATCGAGATCGAGTTGAACTTCGGCATCTTCCGGGCCGTGTACTCGATGATGTCGGCCACGATCCGCATCGAAGGCTCGGGCGGATAGATGTAGGTGTTGCGGACCATGAACTCCTTCAGGATGTCGTTCTGGATGGTCCCGGACAACTGCGCCTGCGAGACGCCCTGCTCCTCGGCCGCAACGACGTAGCCGGCGAGCACCGGCAGCACCGCGCCGTTCATCGTCATGGACACACTCACCTTGTCGAGCGGGATGCCGTCGAAGAGGATCTTCATGTCCTCGACGCTGTCGATCGCCACACCCGCCTTGCCGACGTCGCCGGTGACCCGCGGGTGGTCGCTGTCGTAGCCGCGGTGCGTGGCCAGGTCGAAGGCCACGCTCACGCCCTGCCCGCCGGCGGCCAGCGCCTTGCGGTAGAAATCGTTGGAGGCCTCGGCGGTTGAAAAGCCCGCGTACTGCCGGATCGTCCACGGCCGCACCGC